>WJKG01000304.1 GCA_014729205.1 candidate division GN15 bacterium
CTCCAGGATCAGCAGACAGATCTTCTGCTGCCCATCTGGGTGGGTCCATCGACCGCCATTGTTCCTTCGGTCAGTTTCATTAGTCTCGGTGATATTGGTATGGATATCGGCGTGTCCCTTGCCCTTCGCGGCTACTTCCCGGAACGTGGGGGCCTTCGCCCGTACCTTGGCGGCCGCGGCGGGTTTCTGAATGAGAACCCCGATGGTTACGGTTCGCGCACGGACTGGGTGGCGGGCGCGCTCGGCGGCGGTGAATACTTCTTCTCGGACAACTTCTCCATGAATGTCGAAGGGCAACTCAACATCACTTTTTCGGACGATGAATCCTACCGCTTTGGCAACCCGGGCAACACCAATATTAACACGGCCGCTGTCGTCGCCGCCACGGTGTATTTCTAATCTAAGCGCCCGGTTACCGATCGTCCGCGCCTCGCAAAGGCGCGATAGGAAATGTCAGGTAGAAGAGTGACAGCCCCCGTCACAATATCGCGATCCAGATCAACAAACGCTGTATGCTCTGCCAAGCCATCTGATCTCTCCAAAACAGAAATGGGAGAGCAACCTTCCAGCCACTCCCCGGTCATTACCAACGCCTTACCGTCGCGCGCTGCGAGGGTTGCTACCCGAGGAGTTCGGGATGAACAACTGACACAGCGAACCGCGCTTCGCCTTCTGCACCCGCGTGGAACGTTTGCGGCCGCGGCCACGCTTGGAGGCCACCGATACCACCACCGGGGCACCCTTGCCTGAGTCTTCGGCCTGTCCGAAGAGGCTACCGTAGAGTTGAGCTATCAAGTGTTTCATCGTTTGTCTATTCCAGTTCGTTGTTTTCAATTTAACCGCCTTCACGGGCCGGAGGCCCCTGCCCGTGAAAGCGGCGACTGTTGAACGCTAGGATTTAGGATGTCTTTGTCAGGTCCGGTTTCTCGGTACGGAAGCGCGAGGGCCGGTTGGCCGTGGTAGCATCGCCCAATACGCTGGTGCGTTTCGGTGCGGGTTGCTCGGCCGGACGACGCGAGCGAACCATCCGTCGGTCCACACTGGCCATCTTGTAGTGTCGGCTCGGCATCTTCTTTATCGTGTCGAGGAATTTGTCGTTTGAAAGCGGCGACTGAATCCGGTAGCGCACATAGTGATCCAACTCCGGGTAGCCGTCGAGATTGTTGATATAGATCTTGTTCGCCGCCAGGGCATTGCCGAACTCCTTGGGATCATTGACCCGCATCAGCAAGAAGTCGGTTGCCGTGATCTTACTCTGCACTCCCAGCCCGCTCAATCCGGTGGCCAGGCGCAGCGACTCTTCATGCACCTCGTGCAGCCGACGATTGACCAGCTCCTGGTTGACGATCGTCTGCATGATGGTTCGGCGGACTGTCTTGCTGATCGGCCGGCCCTGCATCTCCTGCTCCATGCGACTGATTACCCACGGGTTGGACAGCACGTAACCCGCCTCGGCCGACTGGATACCGAACGCGGCGGTGAACGAGCGAAGGATGATCACATTGGGAAACATCTCCAGAAGCGGCGCGGCAGAGATGCCGTAGAACTCGAAATAGTACTCGTCGACAATCACCGCCCCATTGGGCACGGCCTGCGCCAGCTTTTTCAGGTCGTCCAGAGAATAGTCGGCGCCGGTGACCCGATTCGGATTGGCAATATACACCAGTTCCTTGTCCGATTCTATCGCATCCAGGGTGCGCTGAATGTCACCAACAAACGGCGACTCACCAAGCACCTCCTTGGTTGCAACTCCGGCCCGGTCTGCTGCCAGCTCCACATCCGGCAGGAAATGCCCGGCACTCAGAAGCCGGCCACCCGGTTTGTAATGCATCCGAAGCAGATCGCTCAGCAGCGGCGTGAAGTCGGCAAACGGGAGAATCATTGCCCGCGTCACCGAATCCTTGCGCGCCACCAGCGTCGTTATGTCCGTAAGCTCCGTCAACGATGCTGTCTTTACCAAACTCATGATACTTACCCTTCCTTGTTCCAGTCTGCCGGGGTATCCTCGACACCTTCCCTGGTGCCAACCACCTCCCGGTGCCCACCTTATAGTGCAACCCGCTTGCCAATTGTGACAGGAGGCTTCAATATGTCCGTAAGCTGCTGTTGTGCAGCCTGTTATATGTGTGGCCGATTGTCACGCTTCCGCGTCGCGACGGATGTGTGCGGAAACATCTTCCCGGCTGCACCGGCAAAAAAAGACCGTCGCCGATTCGTGGTCGACGACGGTCATTAGGAAGGTAAGAAACAACGTGGAGTGCTTGCTATACGCGCCTGGACATCAATTTGGTAACGTCCGCAAACTGTCTTTCAGCACACCTGCCTTCCACCCAATAACACCAGTAAGAGTTGCCTGTTGTCTTCGCATGCGACAGCGCCAGGGGCGACTGTCACTCCCCAATAAAGAGCCTGTTTGTTCAATCCGTCTTCATGGCCCTCATTTCCCAATGAGCGTCATGCCTGCCTTCGAGGTGCTCAAGCGGCCAGGACCTTAAACCAGTTGAGACAAACCAGGACGATCACCAGGAATGCTCCCCACATTACCGTCTGTTTCATCACTCACCTTCCAGCTTCACTCCATGTTTGCATCGGCAACCTCCGTGTTGCCCGCGTTGCTCACATGTTGAGCAAGCACGGTGCCGATCACACGGCAAACCAGGTAATCGCATGCCGGCAAGTCGCTTGTGGGCTACCAGAGACATCCATCAGACAAATCGACTCCCATGATTCAGAATCAGTTTTCCCGGTGCAGCGGTCAGAGATTTCCGCATTCGGTGGCCACCAGTTGTCATCCGGCCGACCATGATCGAGCAAGTTCTGTCTCCGTAATCCGCAGCGCCGCAACTTCTTTGACTTTTCTTAAGTTTTTCATGGGGTATTTGAAC
>WJKG01000305.1 GCA_014729205.1 candidate division GN15 bacterium
CACGCAAACAGGCCGGTATCCTGCACGAGGATACCGGCCTGAGATGCAATAGCTCTTAGAAGTTCGACTTAGAAGCCGTAGATCTCGCCGTATTTGGCCTTCATGTAGTCAATTGTCGGTCGATGGTCCAGCGGGCTGCCGGTAACTTCCTCGACCAGGTCGGTAGCGCGGAAGCGCTGGCCCTGACTGTGGATCTTCTCCTTGAGCCAGTGGCGCAGGTTGACCAGTTCGCCACGCTCGAACTGCTGCTCGAGATCCGGCAGTTCCTTCTTTGCCTGGTTGAAGAACTGGGCCGAGTAGATATTCCCCAGGGTGTACGTCGGGAAATATCCCACGAGGCCGAAGCTCCAGTGAACGTCCTGCAAACACCCATTGGAGTCCTTGTCCACCTTGATACCCAAGTACTTCTCGAAGCGGCTGTTCCACTCATCCGGTACGTCGGCCGGCTTCAAGTCACCACGAAGCAAAGCACGCTCCAGTTCGAAACGGAGGAGGATGTGCAAATTGTAGGTACATTCGTCCGCCTCGACACGGATGTACGATGGGGCCACATTGTTTATCGCCGCGTAGAAATCGTCGAGTTTGACTCCATGCAGCGACTCTTTGAACAGGTTCTGCAAAATAGGGAAGAAGTGCTGCCAGAACGGTTTAGACCGTCCCACCTGGTTCTCCCACATGCGCGACTGCGATTCATGAATACCCAGCGACACGGACTCACCCATCGGTGTGCCAAAGTGATCGGTCTTGGGCAGGCCGGACTCATACAGTCCGTGGCCGGCCTCGTGCATGGTGCCGAACAGAGCGTCATTGAGTCGCTTCGGATTGTAGCGAGTGAGGATACGGGTGTCGCCATAGCCGATTCCGGTACAGAACGGATGGGTGGTAATATCCAGACGACCCGCCTTGAAGTTGAAGCCCATCGCGGAGGCTACCATCTCGCCGAAGATCTTCTGCTTGTCGACATCGTACTCACGCTCGACAATCGAGACATCGGGCTGCTTAGGAGCGCCCTTGATCTTGTCCAGCAGGTCAACCAGTTCATCGCGGAGATTGGCGAAGACTTTTTCGATATCATCGACAGTCGCTCCGGGCTCATAGTCATCGAGCAGAGCGTTATACGGCTCGCCCTCGTATCCGTACGCCTCGGCCTGCTGCCGCTTCAATTCAAGCACCTTCTCCAGCCAGGGCTGAAAGCGCTTGAAATCCGAGTCCTTGCGAGCCTGGACCCACTCTTTCTGAGCTCGGGACGTTGTCCGGGTCATCTCCTCCACCAGACTCTTGGGCAGCTTTGTCTCCTTGTCGTACTGGTGGCGCAGCTCACGGATGTTCACGGCTTCGGGTGATAGCGGATCCTTGACCAGATCCGAACTCTCCAAACCTGCGATGAGGTCGCCGATACGTTTGTCGGTGAATTTGTCGTGCGCCATCCCGGCCAGCATACTCAGCTGCTCCGAACGAAGCTCGTTGCCCTCGGGAGGCATATACGTCTCCTGGTCCCAGTGCAGTACGGCCGAGGTTGATCCCAACAGGGCCACCTCGCGCGTGCGCTGGGTCAACTCGTCATATTGTTCCTTTGCCGACATACTTGCTCCTTATCTGTGTATTGATCAGCGTTTGATAGCCATATATGTGCAACAGACGGCAAAAATAGGGAAAAGTTCCCGCAGGGGCAACCGAACTAAGGCAGTTTGTGTCGGAGTTATGCGAGGATTACGGGAGCACACGCAAAGAGAAACAACCGATCGTCACCGACCGGTCTTGAAGTCCTGCTGAATGACATGTGAAGAACAGGTCTACTTACCCTCTTCATCCTCATCGTCGGGCTGCTGATCCTCGGTAGTGACAGTATCATACCCCTTGTTCTTGACGAACTCGAGCACCTCAACCATTTGTGGCCTGGGACGATAGCCACGAATCATCCCGATCTTCTCCCCCTGGGGAGTGAGAAACCAGAACGAGGGATAGCCCTTTACACCATATTCCTGCTTGGTGAGATTTCTTTCGGTGATCTTGTACCCGTCGACATCAAGTTGCCGCTTGGAGTCGCCATCGACCTGAACCGGCACGAAGTGCTCATTGACCAGATCTATGACGTACGGGTCACTGAATGTCTCGACATCCATCTTCTTGCACCAGGTACACCACGAGGTAGTGAAGTCAATAAAGACATGCTTCTCCTCCTCGGCGGCTTTGGCGAGCCCCTCGTCATAGCGCATCCAGGTTATCTCGGCAGCTTTCTTGGATTCCTCGCCGGATCTGTTTTCCTTGTCGGCGGCCGTGAGTGAAAACGCGGCTGCCAGAATCATGATCAGGGCGAAAACCGTCATTCGTCGCATCATCTTCGCATCTTTCGGCATCAGGTGTCGAGTCGCACTACTTACGCTGTCGGTATGCTTGTCTGCTTCTCTTCAATTGGTCGCAAGTACGCTTTGGATTCTCCCAGCAGGTCCTTGAGGCTGTCGAGCAACTGAAAGTCCAGTTTCACCTTGTACTTGCGTGAACGGATATAGTATTCGCTGCCGTTGTCCCGAGCCGCCAGTAATACCGGCGCCGGGCCCTGGTATTCGGTCAGGGAAGAGAGGACCTGGTCTATGGTCTGATCGGTACAATCGGCATCGATTTTTATAACCAGTTGGCAATTGAATCGTTCCGTGAGGGCAGCCATAGGCATGACCTCGTTGCCGATCACTTTCGGGGCCTCCCCCTCACGGGTGGAGAGTCGTCCTTCCAGCCAGATCAAAGCATCATTCTGCATGCACTCACGGCATTTTTCATAGACCGAGGAGAAAACAATCACCTCCAGCGATCCCGTGAAGTCCTCTATCGTCAAGAAAGCCATGGTGTTGCCGCGCTTGTCCAGCATCGTCTTCAAGCCCGTGACAATTCCGCCGACAGCCACCGTCTGTCCGTCACCGGCCGCCTTCAGCGAAGCCACATCATGGCTGGTGAAGGCCTCCATCTCCCGTCGATACTTGTCGAGCGGATGGCCGGACACGTAGAAACCAAGCATCTGCTTCTCGCGGGTCAGTTTCTCGGAGTTGGACCAGTCGGGTACATCGGGCAGCGCCGGAGCGACACGGGCAATGGCGCCGCTGGTGTCAGCGAATAGATCATGGCTGGACGTGGCCAGAGCTACCTTGTGACCAAATTCGAGCGCCGGCTCAAGACCCTCGAACTTCTGCGCCCGGGTACCTTCAAGTGAGTCACAGGCTCCGGCGGCAATGATCGATTCCATCGTCCGACGGTTCAACGAACGCGCCGCCACTCGGCTGGTCAGGTCGCACAGCGTGTCGTACTGCCCATTCTTGGTCCGTTCCTCGACAATGGCTCGCGCCGGACCGGCGCCGACATTCTTGATGGCCTGCAGACCGAAACGAATGATACCATCGCTGACTGAAAAATCGACCTCGGACTCGTTCACATCCGGCGGCATCACCTGGATACCCATCCGGCGGCATTCTTCGAGAAGCATGTTGACTCGGTCGGAGTCGTTGATCTCTGAGGTCATCAGCGCCGCCATGAATTCGGCTGGATAGTATCGCTTGAGCCACGCTGTCTGGTAGGCCACGAACGCGTAGCAAGTGGAGTGCGCCTTGTTGAAGCCGTAGCGCGCGAAAGTCTCTATCTGGTGGAAAACCTCTTCTGAGATCTTGCGATCGATCCCCATTTCGTCAGCACCAGCCAAAAACTCCTTCTTCTGCGCATCCATGAGGGCTTTGACCTTTTTGCCCATCGCCTTACGCAGAAGATCCGCCTTGCCCATCGAATAGCCGGCCATCTTGTTGGCGATCTTGAGCACCTGCTCCTGGAAGACAATCACACCGTAGGTATCCTCGAGTATCTCCTTGAGGATAGGATGCAGGAAAGTGACCTTCTCGGTACCCTTCTTGCGGTTGATGTAGCTATCGATCATACCCGAGTCCAGCGGACCGGGACGGTACAGCGCGTTCATAGCGGTGATGTCGGTAAATGTCGTCGGCTTGAGCTTGCGGAGGTATTCGCGCATCCCCGGGGATTCAAACTGGAACATGCCGATAGTTTCACCACGCGCAAACAGCTTATAGACCTCTTCGTCGTCGAGCGGCGGTGTCTCGATATCGAAATCGGCATCGGGGTGGTTCTCAAAGATCATCCGCACGGCGTCATCAATGACAGTAAGCGTCTTTAGCCCCAGGAAGTCCATTTTCAGCAGGCCGATATCCTCCACCCGCTTCATGTCGTATTGAGTGGTAACCTCGTCCTTGGACCCCTTGAACAAGGGTACATAGTTGGTCAGTGCCGAGGGCGCAATCACCCCCCCGGCCGCGTGGGTGGAACAGTGGCGCGCCAGCCCCTCCAGCGTTCTCGAGAGGTTGATCAGTTTGGCGACGCGCTGGTCTTTCTCGACCAGTTGTTTCAAATCGGGCGACTCTTTGAGCGCCCGCTCCAGCGTCATATCTACCGCCAGCGGGATCATCTTGGCGATCTTGTCGACCTCACCATACGGGATATTCATCACGCGGCCGACATCGCGCACAACCGCCCGCGCGGCCATGGTGCCAAAGGTAATTATCTGGCAGACATTGTCCTTGCCGTATTTCTCGATCACGTACTGGATGATTTTCTCGCGGCCGCGATCGGCGAAATCGATATCGATATCCGGCATAGAGATACGTTCCGGATTCAAGAAGCGCTCGAACAGCAGCCCGAACCGGATTGGATCGATGCTCGTAATCCCCAGCGCATACGACACCAGCGACCCCGCCGCCGAACCACGACCGGGACCAACACGCACATTAACCTTGCGGGCGTGGTCGCAGAAATCCTTCACGATCAGGAAATAACCCGTATATCCCATCTGCTTGATGATACCCAGCTCGTAGTCCAGCCGCTGTTGTACCTCATCGGTCACCTCCGGATACAGTCGCTTGACGCCCTCGCGGCACAGATGCTCCAGATATTCCTCCGGCCCGGCGTGCGGCTTGGGAATGGGAAACACCGGCAGCTTGAGATCGCCCATGGACAGCTCCAGATTGCACCGCTCGGCAATCTCCATCGTGTTCTCCAGCGCCGACGGGTAGTCGCCCAGCACCTGCTTCATCTCCTCGGCCGACTTGAAGTAAATCTGGTCGGAGTTATAGCGCATGCGGTCGGTATCTTCGATCATCTTCCCGGTCTGTATGCACAGGAGGGCGTCATGTGCTTCATAGTCTTCCTGCTGCAGGTAGTGGCAGTCGTTGGTCGCCACCAGCGGGATACCCGTCTCCTTGCTCACCGAGACCAGCTTGGGCAGCACCATCTTCTCCGGCTCCAGCCCGTGATTCTGGATTTCGATAAAGAAGTTACCCTCACCAAAAATCTCCAGGTGCTCGCGCGCGGTGGCCACAGCCTCGTCGGTGCGACCCTGCATCAATCGCCAGTTAATCTCCCCCTTCAAGCAGGCGCTGGTGGCTATCAAGCCCTGCGAATGCTGCCGGAGCAGCTCCTTGTCGACACGCGGACGATGGTAGAACCCTTCCAGGAAACCGTACGAGGTCAGCTTCAACAGATTCTGATATCCGATCTCATCCTTGACCAACAATACCAGGTGGAAGCCACCATCAGGGTACGCGCTTGAGGGTTTCTTATCGAACCGGCTCCCCCCGGCCACATAGATCTCGCAACCAATTATTGGCTTGATCCCGGCCTTTGTCGCCTTCTGGTAGAATTCGACCGCACCAAACATATTACCGTGGTCAGTGACCGCCAGTGCCGGCATCTTCAAATGCTGGGCCAGCTCCACCAACGAATCCAGGTGGCAGGCACCATCGAGTAGTGAATACTGGCTGTGGGTATGCAGATGTATAAAGTTATCGCGTTTCATCGTCCTGGATTGTATTCGGTTTGCTCTTTCCCATTCCGTGGAGCATGACCGTGGCTTGATTCACCATCGGTTGTCCTGTTTCATTGTACGACACGGCGACTGGAATCGTCAATCAGTTTCATCCGACATGCTGCCATCGGGACAAAAAAACAGGGCAGGCAACTGTATCGAGCAACGTCACCCGCCCGTCATATGGCGGTTCGAGACTGCGGTGTAGCCGGGAGTGCACAAACCGCAGTATCCTCTGCCAATATGACGCACGGAAGCCGGTATACGTGCAGCGTGACACAACGCATTTTGGGTGTCTGGACTCGGCGCTTCACTTTTCTGGATTTAAATCGAAAAAGCACTGACACGCCCTGTCAGTGACTTTGGCTATTTTGATTGCGTGTTAAATGTGATATATTGAACACGCAACAGTAACTATCATGCACATCAGGCAGAAAAGTCAGGCAATCGTTCACATCGAATTCATTTAAGTGACTATGGCAAACAAGAAAACTGCGATAAAGAAAGGTTCAGAGAACATGGCTACCGGTACCGGAGCAGACAGGAAGAAAGCCCTTGAGGCCGCCCTGAACCAGATCGAACGCTCATTCGGCAAAGGCTCGATCATGCGACTGGGCAATGGGACGGTCCTCAATGTTGACACCATCTCTACCGGCTCGATCGGGCTCGATCATGCCCTGGGCGTTGGTGGCATACCGCGCGGGCGGGTCACCGAAATCTACGGCCCGGAATCATCGGGTAAGACCACCCTGGCCCTGCATGCCATCGCCGAGGCGCAGAAACTCGGAGGTGTGGCGGCGTTTATCGATGCGGAACACGCGCTCGATGCCACCTATGCCCGGGCGTTGGGGGTCGATGTTGACAATCTGCTGGTCAGCCAGCCTGACACCGGTGAGCAGGCGCTCGATATCACCGAAACCCTGGTGCGCTCCGGCGCCGTGGATATCATTGTGGTCGATTCGGTTGCCGCGCTGACGCCGCGCTCGGAGATCGAGGGCGAGATGGGCGATGCGCACATGGGGCTGCAGGCCCGCCTGATGAGCCAGGCACTGCGCAAACTGACCGCCATTATCTCCAAGTCCAAGACGGCCCTGATGTTTATCAACCAGATTCGCATGAAGATTGGTGTCATGTTCGGCAACCCGGAGACGACTACCGGTGGCAACGCCCTCAAGTTCTACTGCAGTTGCCGGCTGGACATTCGCCGCATTGCGGCTATCAAAGACGGCCAGGAGGTGATCGGCTCGCGTACTCGGGTGCGTGTGGTGAAGAACAAGGTCGCCCCGCCCTTCAGGGAGACAGAGTTTGATATTATCTATGGTAAAGGTGTCTCACGTTCCGGTGAGCTTCTTGATATAGCCGTGAACAATGGTATCGTGGATAAATCCGGTGCCTGGTTCAGCTATGGATCCGACCGTTTGGGTCAGGGTCGAGAAAACGCCAAGACTTTCCTTGAGGAGAATCCGGATTTGTACGAGGAGGTCAATCACAAGGTAAAGGTGGCGATGGGCATGGCCACGGAGACCGATGCCGAGGCGACTGCCGCCGAGGACGAAGAAGCCACCCCGGAGGAGGCGAAGTAGGGGGGGAGCGGGGGGATGAGGATCAAACAAGCAGGCTTGGCTAAGGGAGATACACAACGCCGTGGGGCATTGACGAGGGA
>WJKG01000306.1 GCA_014729205.1 candidate division GN15 bacterium
ATCACACACGGTAGTTCGGCTCCCGCCAGATAGGAAATAGCTTCCTGCATCAGCGAGATACCCGGGGAAGAGGAGGTGGTAAAAATGCGTTTACCCGTGGACGCGGCGCCAAAGAGCATGTTCGATACGGCGACCTCGCTCTCGCCCTGCAAGAATGTCAGACCGGCCTCGGGCATGCGTTTGGCCATGTACTCGGCCACCTCCGACTGCGGCGTAATGGGATAGCAAAAATACCCCTCGGCACCCGCGCGTATGGCAGCCTCGGCAATGGCTTCGTTTCCTTTCATCAGTATCCGTGCCATATTTGTGCTCCTCGGCCTTAGTAGGCGAACAACTGGTACTGGGTACCGTTGGAATGGACTTCAATAGCAGCATCGGGGCAGGTGATAGCGCATATCATGCACCCGATACAGCGTGATGGATCATGTGCGTAGGCGTAGAAATAGCCGCGCACCGTAATCTCCTTGGACATGGAGAGGATCTGCTGCGGGCAGGCTTGTACGCACAATTCGCATCCTTTGCAGTGATTCTTGTCTATTGTGACTCCTGGCATGTGCGGAATCCTTATATCTTGAACTGATCCTTGCCCAGCTTCGGACGTTCCCAGGGCTTGAGCAGATTTCGCTCCAACTCCAGCACCGGGACCGTAAGCTTTCGGGCGTCTATTTTCTTTATCACGTCTTTGGTAGCTGACAGGAAGACAACCGGCAAGTCACGCCGGTTGGCAACTTCTTTGGCCTTTTCGAGGCCGTCGAGTACCGTCTTGCTGTCGGTATGTTCCAGCAGGTGCGTATTTGATACAATTCCGGTGAAGCTGAGTTTGCACGCTGCCTCGATTTTGGCCATGATGTCGAGCGTGCCATCAACATCCGCGGTAAACGGACGGTTGGCATTGTGCACCAGCAGCAACTCAAATGTCCCCGGCTCGAAAGACTTGCCGAGCGAACTGAGTATCCGCGCACCGACATCATCGCCACCCACATCGAGTATGACCGTTCCGTCATGGCGCTGAACCGATCCCTTGATCTCCGGCAATATGATGGGCAGATCCGCGTAGTAGTGCCCCCCTTTGGGGTTTATCGTATGCACGCCCATTTGTTCCAGAGCTTTTTCAGCCTCGCGCGAACGGAAATACGGATTGACAATATCCAGATCGGCTATGGCTACCGGGTCGGTCTGACGGGCGACCAGCGTGCGGGCCAGATTGACCGAAACCTCGGATTTCCCGCTTCCGTAACCGCCCACGATGATGAGGATTGGTCGGGTGAAAACGGGTGAGCTGTATTTGGGTTTGGATGTCGCCATAACCACCGTCACTTTCGGCTCCCCGCCGCCATCAGGCGCCCGCTGCACTGCTGCAAGTTACTGCTGCTTGGCAGATTAACTGTTGACATTTGGCCTCAGAAATGAATATTAGTCAGACGGCCGTGTGAAGTCAAGCGGCTTTTGTGAAAAAAATAACGATTTGTCGCTCAATTAGTTGCGTTCCTGCAATGTTATCTCATTGATACGCAATATATTGATAGTTTTGTCCACTAAGGAGGTCAGGTCCATGATTACCAAATACTCCCCTTTGCGGCCCGGTCTCCTCCTGACTGCTATGATAGCGGGTTTTGCCGTCTGTTTGGTTGCCTGTAGCGGGCAAGACGGTGGTGCTGAGAGCCCCTATGCCGGCTGGAAGCACATCCAGCGACAGAACGTCAAACTGTATTATCCGTCCGGCCATCCCCATGAGCGAGACCTGCCGCAACTGGCCCAGGGATACGCCTCGGCCCTACGCAAGATCTGTCGCGAAATGGATATGCCCGTTCCCGCCGAGACACTGGTCGTCTACCACTACACCGGTCCGGGACACGGTTATGAGGTCACGGGGGCCCGCTGGCCATTCGTAAAGGACACGATTATCCACTACTGGCAGCCAGGCTACCTGGGAGCGACTCTCACCGAGTACCTGTTGACCCGATTCGCTCCTGACGAAACGCGTCATGCCATTATGAACCGGGGGCTCCAGACGTTCTTCGACTTTTCCGGCATCAACCACAACGAACGGGTGCTGACACTACTGGAGGCTGGCCATCTGCCATCGCTTGATTCATTGGCCTCAATGGAGCATATTGATCCGCAAGAACACAGCCGACAGACGGCTGCTGCCGGCTCGTTCATTGGTTTCCTGCATGGCAGCTATGGCATGCCGGTAATCAAGCAGCTCTACCAGTCGGTTCTGCCGTTCGACGAGGCGGTGGTGCAGGTTACCGGACGCACCCTCGACCAACTGGAGCAGGAGTGGCACCAGGCGCTCTATCGCTGGAAAGAGTGGAAGCAGCAGCAGGATTCGCTGGCACAAGACTCCGAAAACTAAGCCTTCGGGCATTGCTCACGAGGTGTATGACATGGCAGATGAGAAATGGCAAACGGAAATTACCAAGATCGGCCCCGGCGAAATTCGCGTCCGTGGATACCATATCACCGATGTCATGGAGAAACTCTCCTACGCCGAGACGGTGTACCTGATACTCAAAGGAGAGCTTCCCAGCAAGGCCGAGGCGGAACTGATGAACGCCATCCTGGTGTCATCCATTGACCACGGTGCCACGCCACCATCGGTGCTCGGCACACGGACGGTGATGTCAGGCGGCAACTCGCTCAATGCGGCCATTGCCGGCGGTGTGTTGGTAATCGGCGACACTCATGGTGGCGCTATTGAGCAGTCGGCTCGCATCATGCAGGAATGGGTCGCCGAGCACGAAGGCGACGCTGCCGATACGATCGCTGCGGAACTGGTCGATTGGCTCAAGGCCAACAAGCGCCGCATGCCGGGGTTCGGCCATCGGTTGCACAATGTCGATCCTCGAACCGGCAAGTTGTTCGAAATTGCCGAACGCCATGGCTACAGCGGCAAGCATATCCAACTGTGCAAAGCCATAGAATCAGCCCTGGAGAAGCAACTGGGGCGTAAGCTCCCGATCAATGTCGACGGTGCCATCGCGGCGGTTATCTCCGATATGGGCTTCGACTGGCGACTGGGCAAGGGGTTCTTCATTATCTCCCGGGTGCCGGGACTGATCGCTCATGCCTACGAAGAGAAGCAGCGCGAGCGTCCCATGCGCAAGCTCGGCCCGCTGCCTTTCGAGTACGACGGGCCGGATGATCGCGAAGTCTGATTCTGAGCCTGCTGAATGGACGCATGTGTATAACAGCCGAGGCTGTACACCTTCTGCAAAGGAATGCTCTCGATGAAATACCTACTGCCTGCACTTACACTGTTGGTCTTGATCGTTGGTTCGTGCGGACCCGATAAACCCGGTGAAGAAAAAACAACACGCGTCTGCCTCCCGGAGAATATCCGCGCGGAAGCGTCGAGTCATGCCATGACGATCGTCTGGGACATGCCATGCACCAACCTGATCTCCGGCTACAATATCTACGTCAGCGAGAAGCGACTTGTCGGCGAGGATGGTGTGATGGTAGAGAACGCCGACCCGTTCAATCACCCGCCATTCCCGGGTGACAAGAATCCCGATGATGGCACAGAGCATTTCGAGGCCGAGGGCCTGGATAACGGCGTACCGTACTATGTCTCGGTTCGTGTCGTCCGCCCGGATCAGACCCTGTCCCCGCCAACGGAGGAGATAGTAGTGGTTTGCGGGCCTCGCGGCCATGTTGATCTGGCCATTCGCTACAGCTCGGACAATGACGGCTTCAGCTTTGTCGGCGACAGTCTGGTACGCGCCGATGACCTCGATAATGACATTTACTACTACCACAAGGACGGTGTAGACTACCTCGCATCACCGAAGCGCCTCAATGGCTTCCTGCGTGACACGCGTCTGCAGTCGCTGTCATTCACCGGTGACTACGATGCTGTCGCGGGCCAGGTGATGCTGCTCAGCAGCGTGCCGACCGAGGACCGAATTCGTGTCGAGGAAGGAGACTGGGTGCGGCTCTGGACACCGGAGGGGGATCGTGTGCTTCTTCAGGTAGTCGGCTTCAAAGGGAAGGGAGATAACCGGTCCGTGGAGCTGTTCTACGCCGTGCGACCTCAGCCGCACTCGTAGAGATGCCGCAGACGCTCCAGTCACCGGGAACGTATGAGAAAGTCAATCGACATCGTCCGCTGGTTGGACTCTTTCCACCTGGCCGATGGGGCCATATCCACTGAACTGTTTCGATTCGGGTGTCCGCATGCCGAGTCGCCTGAACAGTGGGGGCTTGACCATCGCGATACGCTTATACAGGTCCACCATGATTACCTGAGTGCAGGTGCAGAAATGCTCCTGGCCGCTACTTTTGGTGCCAATTTGTTCAACCCTCTGGCAGAGTTCGATGACACGACCCTGGCTGAGGCGTTACACGTGCTGGTGGCACTGGCCCGTCAGGCCGCCGGAGAACGCATCCCGGTTCTGGCAAGTGTCGGGCCGCTGGCCCTTTTCTCATCATCGGATCCCGGTCCCGTTGAACTCGGAAAGCAGTATCGTCACCATTTCGAGATTCTGAAGGAAACCGAGTGTGATCTCATCGCTCTGGAGACGTTTACCTCGCTTCGAGAAGCAGAAATCGCCCTTGAACAGGCCGCGATCCTTGATATGCCCTGCGTCATTACGTTCGCTGCCGGTGAGGATGGATCGCTTGAAGACGGTGAGAGCCTTGAAACCTGGGTGAGTAGAATAGCTCGAACAAGTGCGCTTGGGCTCGGATGCAATTGCTCGCCCGACATCACACAGGCGACCGAAGTTGCTTCGGCATTGAGCGAGATAAGCGACCTGCCCGTGATCATGAGGCCCAATTCTGGCCAGCCCGACGAGAATGGGCAGTTCCCGATCTCAGCCGATACCTTCGCCGAGATGGCCTTTGCGTTGTATGATGCGGGTGTTGATCTGCTCGGCGGATGCTGCGGGACAACGGCGGACCACATACGGAAGACCGCCCGGTTACTCGGTGACTCCCAGTCTGATGAGGACGGTCCCGAGTGATTTCAGAGCGATTTCTTGAACAATTGGCAGGTTGATCTCGTTTATCAGACACGATCGGTTCCTCACCCGATCCTTTTGCCGCCTGCCAACGTAAGAATAGTTAAATGATGCTATTGATCCGATTCGTTTTGATCACCGTGGCCTTCGTGCTGACGATCGGCTCCAACGCGACCGTCGCCCAGGTCGATCAACCGCGAGGACCGGTTCCGGGCCGCTTCATCGTCAAGCTTGCCGAGCGCGCCGACGTTCAGCAGCTCAGCCAGGCATTGAGCAAAGACACTCGCCTGTCTCCCGCCACAATGATGCCCGGTGCCGAACTCCC
>WJKG01000307.1 GCA_014729205.1 candidate division GN15 bacterium
CATCGCCGAGGACGGTCGCAAAGGCACGGTCGCGCCAGTTGATCGTATCGCTCATCTTGTCAGCACCAATTACGAGCAGGTTCTTCGCCTGACCCGAGGAGATCAAGAGATAGGCCTGGCGCAGGCAGGCAACCCAGGTACTGCAGGCGAGTGATGAGTCTATGCAGAAAAACTCCTTGGGTCGGTTGTCTACATAGGGTTGAATTCCCAGCCGATCCTGAAGCAGGGCTGAATCCGGGGGGCTATTCAGGTACGAGGGCGTAACCGTACCGAAGATGACACCATCAAGGTCGGATGCCTTGAGTGAACTTGAGTTCATCAGCATTAGTGAAGCACGAGCCGCAAGGTCAATAGTGCCCTCGCTCTCAGGGGCAAAACGGCGCTCTTTGAAGCCGATGAAGCGCTGGATCCAGCGATCACTGGTTGCATACAGCTTACGCTCACGGCTGTCGAGCTCATCGCCGCCGTTGTTACGACGCTCGGCATTGACGCGCATTCGTTCCAAGCGCAGGCGGGCAGCTATTCGCTTGTTAGATACTCGGTAAGACGGGGCATAGGCAGCAATCGCTGCAATGCGCATTCCAAAAGGGGGGCGGGCACTCATAAGACGTCAGTGTGTTTTTCCTTTAAAGAGTACAATTCAACTATAGATACGGGTACTCGCAAGCTCTCTCGGTTACAGGCCTGGAGGCTGGATTCCCGTACATCATCATGCTAGCGGCCAATATATGAAGATTTCGCACGTTACGCACCAGTCAACAGGAGAATTTCTTGCAGAATGGCCATAGGTCTCGTCTTCACCCGGATAAGCTCCAGTATTGACTCGTCACCCAGATAATACGGGAGATGTCGTAACTGATTGGCGAAAATGCCAAGAAACATCGTTGTCTATTCAGCGTTGCCCCAATTCCGGCGCCAGAATGGAACCGGCAACAAGTCGATTTGCGAACTATTGCTCCATTCATTAGCTTAGATACGGTTTGACGAGCATAACACCCATCGACGGAGGTTGATATTACTGCACAAGGATTCGATCCGAAGGTTACGCCATGGCAGATAGACCGGGACGACTATCCCGCGAACGGCACCATGGAAGAACGACTCAGATTTCTCCTTCGGTATGCGATTCTGGCACCTTCAAGCCACAATACGCAACCGTGGAAATTTCGGATTCGAGGGAGCACTGTTGATCTCTTCGCCGATAAGACTCGGTGGCTCAGGGTAGCTGATTCGGATCAGCGAGAATTGCACATCAGTCTGGGGTGTACCGTCGAGAACCTGCTCGTGGCTGCGGAGCACTTCCAATTGTCACACCAGGTTGATCTGCTGAGTCAGCAGGAGCAGGATCACTGTGCGACAGTGTCTTTCACCTCAGACAGTGAGCCTACCGGTTCTCGACCGGCGGTGTTGTTTGACGCGATCACCGAGCGAAGCACGAGTCATAGTGCATTTGAAGACCGAGCTGTCGAGCCCGAGGTGCTCAGACAGATGGAGGATCTGTGTCTTGAGCCGGAGTTGCAATTGCTGTTCACGGATGACCATACAACAAAGCGCCATGTTGATGAGCTGGTGGTACGCGCGGACGCCCTCCAGTTCGCTGACCCCGAATATCGAGAGGAACTTGGTTACTGGCTTGGGCAGGGAGTCTTCGGGCAGTCGTGGCTTATGTCTAAAATCGGCCAGCTAGCGGTTACGTATGTCAATATGAGCAAGAAGGTCGCTCGCGACGATTCGAAGCTCCTTATGAGTGCTCCGATACTTGGTGCTATTGCCTCAAAGCAAGATGACCGAGTTTCCCAGATTCGTAGTGGCATGGTGTATGAACGTGTCGCCCTGATGGCTGCAAGTCACGGTTTGGCCATTCAGCCGATGAGTCAGATTCTGGAATTAGCCGAGCTACGTTCTGAACTCGCAGAACTCATGCCAGTCCCGGATATGGTACCGCAACACACCTTCAGACTCGGATTTGCCGAGCCGGAATCAGCACAATCCCCTCGGCGGCCGCTCTCTGAAGTCCTGATCTGATCTGTGTGCCTGTAGTCGCAGCACTGAATGTGCAAAGAGCGCACAACCGGCGCTGATATCTCAAGAACCCTCTCGCGCATGTCGATCAAACGAGTACCGAATAGGTCAATCTTCTCTCTACGTGAAACCGATTGGATCTTGCCGCTCGCAGGCATGACGGGCGGATAGACGGACAGGAGTGACATTATGTTACGATCTACCATAGTGATAGCAGCCCTGGTCCTGCTGGCGAGTGGCTCACCCTTGGCCCAGGCGATTTCACCAGCAAGTGGTCCCGTGGTCTCCGGCGGGCTGGAAATCGGCTATTTCGGCGGACCGGGCTTCCAGGCCTTCGGGACTCTGAGCAGTGTTGCGGACGGCTTTCCGATGGACCTCCGGCTTGCCCTTGGTTACACGAGGGTGGAACCGGGCCTTTCTGCCGAGGCGCGCAGAGTCTTCATCAATGACGCCACCAATGGTATCCCCGAGGAAAGCGGCCGCCAGATGGACTTCAGGATGGATATGCTGTATCCGGTACAAGTATTGGGGTTCAAGCGGGCCTATGTGTTCGGCGGTCCCCGTCATGTGCGGTTTGTCAGCAATTTCAGGTACATCGGCGGCAATGAAGATTTCGATGTTCGCAGTAATCAATGGGGCCTCGGCGGTGGGTTGGAGTCGCATTTCGCGGTATCCCGCACTATCGACCTGGTAGTGCAGTTTGGCCTTGACTACTACTTCGAGTCCACGCTTTCCGGCCACGATACGAAGTACTCACCCGATGGGGATAATGCCAACGGCCGCGATGGGTACACGTACGAGGATGCCGATGAAGCGATTGACCAGCCCAAGATCGAGCCCCGTATCATGATGGGATTCGCATACAACTTTTAATGATCTACACCACCGCTGATGACAACAGCACTGAGAACGCCCGCCTCGAGCCATC
>WJKG01000308.1 GCA_014729205.1 candidate division GN15 bacterium
CCCCCGAGGAGTGTAGATGTCCAGGCGACAGGATGCTGTTGAGTGTCTGCAGCGAATTGCGGTAGTATTGCTCCGCGCCAACATAATCCCCCTTGGCCAGCAGCACATGAGCAAGCGAACCGGTGATACCGGCTACGTAACGGTGCTCGCTGCCGACCATGGTGTGCAGGATATCAAGCGCCTCGCGATAGAGAGACTCCGCCTTGTCGTACTCCTCAAATTGCCGGTGAAAGCGCGCCATGTTGCCCATACTGGCGACGGTTTCGAAGTGGTAGGGGCCGACAAGCTCCCGTCGAATCTCCAGCCCGCGTCGGAGCAATTGCTCGGCACGGTCATACTCACCCAGCTCCCGCAGAATGCCGCCCAGATGGTTCATGCTGTGAGCAACACCAAGATCCATCTCTCCGGTCAAGCGCAACCGCAGGGCAAGCGCTTTCTCGAACATGTCTCGCGCCGCCTGAAGATCACCTTTGCGCTTGTAAACAGCACCGAGATTGTTGATCGATTCCGCTACGCTAGAGTGCTCCTCTCCGTACAGGTCCCGATTGATTTGCAGCGACTGCCGGTAGAGCAGATCAGCGCGATCATACTCTGCCAGGTCGTACGCCACCACCGCCAGTGAGTGTACCGTCGATGCTGCGTCCGGGTGGTTTAAGCCCCTATTCTCCTCCCAGATAGCCATCGCCTCGGTCAACAGTGTGTCGGCGCGCTTGGACAGCCCTAACTCGTGGTAGACTTTGCCGACCACTGTCAACATAGCAGCCTGCGTCTCGGGTTGATCCGCGAGTTCTGAGCGGATTCGCGCCGCGCCACGATCGAGCAATTCTCGCGCTGTGATCGTCTTGCCCACAGATTCGCTCGGATCGGATACCTCGAAAAGTCCTGTGAGAAACTCCGAGACTTCCTCGGCCTTCCGGGCTTCCTGCTGCGCTCGGTCGCGCTCCTGTTGGAGCTTCACGGTGTAAACGACGATAAGCGAAGCCACCAGCAGGAGTACCGCGGCCGTTGCAACAACCACTGCCCGGTTCCTCCGCATGAACTTACTCGTTCGATACCCGAAGGAGTCGCTCCGCGCAATGACCGGTCGTCCTGTGAGATGGCGCTTGATGTCATCGGCCAGCTGCCCCGCGGTTTGATAACGTCGATCCGGTTCCTTACGAAGGGCCATCAGGCAGATGTTGTCCAAATCACCTGCCAGTTCACGTTGCAACCTGCCGAGACTTGTGCGCCTTGTCTCGTACACTGACTCTGCGGCTGGTTGCTCCGATGACGACGGCGTCACCGGCTCACTGTCTGTTACCGCAGCACTTGGTCGTTTGGGATCTGTCTGGCAGATCACCCGCTCCAACTCGTTGGGCGTATCACCGGTCAAACGATACGGTGCCGCCCCCGTGAGCAGCCGATACAATACGACACCGAGTGAATACACATCAGTGGATGTCGTAACACTCTCCCCCCTTACCTGTTCCGGGGACGCATAACCGGGTGTCATCACGCGCAGTCCGGTACGGGTCAAGTCCACCTCGGTGCCACCCTCGGCCCCCGCACCTAACATCTTGGCGATTCCGAAATCGAGCAACTTCACGGCAGCATCGGTGGTCACCATGATGTTACTCGGCTTCAGGTCCCGATGCACGACCAGGTTCTGCTGGGCATACTGCACCGTTCTACAGACTGTCAGGAAAAGCTCCAATCGCTGCCGAACGGTCATGCGGTGACGATCGCAGTAAGCATCAATAGGTTCACCATCAACATACTCCATGGAGAACCAGGGCACGCCGTGTTCGGTCAGGCCACCGTCGATCAGTCGAGCAATGTTGGGGTGATTGAGGTTGGCCAGGATCTGGCGTTCGGAACTGAATCTGCGCAGGATCTCATCGGAGTCCATACCCCGCTTGATCAGCTTGAGCGCTACGTGTTGGGTGTATTGACCATCGGCGCGTTCCGCCAGGAAGACAAGCCCCATGCCCCCAACAGCGATCTGCCGAACCAACCGGTAGGGACCAATGCGCTGGCCCTCCCGATAGGAGACCGGTTTCACATCGAACAGATCCATGGCTCGCTTATCGAGGAAGCTGTGCTGTTGTCGATCCGCCTCAATGAGAGACATGACCTCAGTGTACAGAGAATCATCGCCTGCGCATTGCGCTCGAAGGAACCCTTCGCGCTCTTCGGGCGGCAGATCGGCAGCGCGCCCAAACAGGTCCTGTACTCTATCCCAACGATCAGATGACATCAGGCCCCCTATTTTGCGGGACTCAGTTCGCGGGCCAGCCAAGCCCTGGCCAGGCGCCAGTCACGCTTGACTGTTGCCGGAGATATCTTAAGCGATTCAGCGATTTCATCTTCCTTCAAACCCGCGAAGAACCTCAATTCCACAACCTTCTGTTGGCGAGGGTGAATCTCGGCCAGTCGATTCATGGCGTCATCGAGCTCGATAATCTGCTCAGCCTTGGCCTCGGCAGACATGAGTTCCTCGTTGAACGTAACGAGTACCTGGTCTCCTCCACGCTTGCCCGCCTGGCGGCGACGAGCGTAATCAACCAGGATTCGGCGCATGGCCCGAGCCGCTATGGCGTAGAAATGGACCCGGTTTTGCCAGTCGACCTGCTCTTGATCAATCAGCTTCAGGTATGCCTCGTGTACCAGCGCGGTGGCATTGAGCGTATGATCCTTGCGCTCAGACCGCAGTTGATTCTGGGCGATCCTCCGGAGATGATCGTAGACCAGCGGAAATAGCGCATCGGCGGCGCGGTCGTCGCCACCCACCAGCTTGCTGAGCAGCCGGGTGATTTGTGTTGAATCAGCCATAGTTTACCTGCTTCGGGCTCCTTCTAACTGACTGTAACAGCGTACAGTAGCGAAAAGTGCGACAATTGTGAGAATTCATTGAGCCATTTGCTCCATGTTATACGCGTTAGGGGTAGCCAGTTGAAACAACTAACCGTACTCAAAGGAGATCAACATGAACGTATCCAAATTGCTTTTTTCTGGTTTTGGCGTGATCGCGGTGGTCATGCTGGCACTTTTCAGCATCGGTTGCAGTGGCGATGATGATTCGCCGACCGGTCCGGCCGGAGGCCCGACTCCCGGCACAACGTACGATGAGATAACGATTTCCCTGGATCGACTCTATGTCAAATACGACTGCGATCTCAACCCGGTCGGCATCACCCAACCCGGCGATTTCCGTTACGATTTCGACGTTGACACGCTTTCTGACAATGGAGCCGATTGGCTCGCCGTTACGTCTCATGGCGAGGCTGGAGCGGCGGTCTCGAACGGTGGTTACAAGAACATCACCAATCGCAAGGCCAGTTTCCGATTCCCGCGCGTCAATGGCCAGTCGTTCCGTGTTCGCCTGATGCTCCGTGAGGCTGATGATAACGGGAAGAATGACTTCAAGGAAAGTCGCAACGTGACCCATATCTACTCTTCGGCATCGACCCAGATGTATGCACCTCAGGGAGCTAACTACAACTCGTGGAACAATGCCACCAAGGTTGGCACGTTGAGCTGGAACGTCAACAAGCGTGGCCGCACCACCGTCCTCGGCGTCGTGACCAAAGAAGGCTGTAACGCCACCCTGAGGTATTCAGTCACTGTCCGCGAGGTGAACTAAACTTAGCAACGGACATAGTCAATGCAATGCAATGGGCCTCCGCATCAAACGGAGGCCCTTTTCGCTGTGCAAGTATAGGCAATTAGTCAGTATTCCGCCGATATTGCCTATCGAACATTGGTGCGAATCCACCGCTTGATCTGTAGACTGAGGTATGCCAGTTCATCTTCGGACAGTCCGGCACCGAACTCGAAGATTCCGCGAGTTGACTTGATCACCAGACCATCGGAGAGCATCAGAGAGTTGAGCCAGCTTAGAAACCGTGTGGCTCCCGGCCCCAGCTGGGCTGGAGACGATGGATGGCGATACGTTGTGGCCGATGCGCTCGGTGATCGCAACGCTTCTGCGCGACGGGACTTGGATGAGCCGTGGTCTATACTCTTAATATCGCTAAGGGGAATCTTTCGGGTTGTTGTGCGCACTATACCGCGATCGGCGATAGACACCTCGGTCACTCACGCAATAACCCTGGCTCGGTTTCACTTCGCCAGTGCTCACTTTGGCGGGTGTGATCTACTAAACGGACCAATATTGACATCGTCTAAAACACGACCCACTATAATGTAAGCCCCCGAAACCGAATCTGGACATTATCCAGCAACTGCTCGCTATAAACTTGCGAGATACGAAAGGCTTCGGTAAGCCCGTTTCAGGTGGAAGTGACAGATAGGACAAGATCATGAAGAACAGCGACGTACAGGGCAGTAGACACTGTCTAAAAGAGCTCTTGCGACATACCAGTACAACCAAGAGGGTAGAGTTGCTGGTTAATGGCCCAACCCGGACATAGCAACAACACTTAGCCGTAACGTCGCGCTCAATTCTGCTGGTCACCGTGTGCCTGCAGGCGGACCCAATCGCTCAAGAAGCTCTCACTCGTATGAAGAGAGCGTTTTGTGAGAACACACCGACGGGATCAACATCTTGAACTCCCGGACGCCGCCAAATATGGGCAGGCAATGATTGAAATCGACGTGATAACTGGCTATACTCCAGTTCGACAATGATCACAAGTGCGCCGAACTGGCATGGGTACATATCACAGGTAACATACAGAGATTCCCAGGAGGAGACAATGCACGAGAAGAGCCAGAAGCTCTTGAATGAAGCCGTCGCTGACGAGCTGACTGCCGTCCATCAGTACATGTACTTCCATTTCCATTGCGATGATCAGGGATACGACCTGCTGGCCGACCTGTTCAAGAAGACCGCAATCGAGGAAATGCTGCATATAGAACGGCTGGCCGAACGCATCCTCTTTCTCGGCGGCGACGTTGACATGACAGCTGCCCAGAAGGTTCAGCACATTCACGACGTACGCAAAATGCTGGAAACCGCCAAGCAGATGGAGGAAAGCAGCGCCGTGATGTACAACAAGTTCGCCAATGAATGCTCGGCCAACGCCGACTCTGCGTCCAAGAAGCTCTTCGAGGATCTTGTTGGCGACGAGGAGCGTCACTACGATCAGTACGACGACGAGATTGACAATATGGAGAAGTTCGGTGACCGGTACCTGGCCCTGCAGTCGATCGAGCGAAGTAAGGGACGCGCTGCCGGCGGTCAGACAGAATAGTCCAACTCCTCCCCACATAGTTACCTCCGACCGCACGGTCGGCACCGGGAACAGAGCAACTTCGGCCGTGTCGGCTATGCCCGGGGTTAGTGATCGAGAGGACTGGCACCCTCTGGATGACCTCGTGTGTTCGTTACCGTTTACGCGGGCTTGTGCGCATGAAACACGCAGAAGCTCGGGTATTGCGACGTGAACTTGTAATCAGCGAACAGGCCAGCCGAGTTCTCGTCGGGGCGGCACTCAATCAGGTCTTTAAGCGTGAACCCGGCCTTATTGAGACTCCGAACGACGTCCTCGAAGGTGTGATGGTAACTGAGCAGCTCTGCATCGCACATGCGCCACGTGTAGGAGTCATTGTGGAAATAGGGCGCCAGAGTGGGAGGGCTGCCAGGATCCGTCTTGGTGTAACTCATGGACTCGTTTAATGGGTGATGCATGGAGAAGACGAACTCGCCGCCTCTTGTGAGGATCCGTGCCACCTCGGCGAATGTCGGTAGCAGGTCCTTCAGGTAGTGCATCACCAGCGAACTCGCCACGACTTCAAAGTAGCCGTCATCAAACGGCAAGGCGTCCGACTGCCCCACATGAAACTCGATCTTCGGGTACTCTTCTTGTGCAATGCTGACCATCTGCGCCGATAAGTCAATCCCGACCACGTGACCACCCCCCTTCGCAATCTGATCGCTAAGTAGACCCGTCCCGCACCCAAGATCCAGGACTTTTCGACCCTTCACCAATGGCATGAGCAATGATCTCATTGCCGGCATCTCCAGATGCTCATTCCAGGCACCAGCCTGCGGGTCGCTACGTTTTTCGTGATAGGATCGGGCGATGCTGTCGTAGACCCGGCGCGTATAGGCAAAATCGGTCATACTGTCTCCTGCCGCATCACTTGGCGGTGTGGTCCATAGTGATTACCACATTCCCTTTCTTGTGCCCGGTATCGACATATCGGTGAGCCTCGACGATGTTATCGAGTACGTATGTGCGGTCAATCACCGGTACCAGATCGCCGGATTCCAGAAGACTGCGGATGAACTCCAGGTCCGTTGTCCTCTCGGGCGGTGGTCTCATGCCAGTAGCTGCTATCCGGGCCTTCTTGCTGCCAAAGACACCTGTCCAAAGGACTGTGGGGAGGACAGAAATCCTTATTGAAGCTTCGAGCAACACGCCATTCTTCGTCAACGACTTCTTGCAGCGAGAAAATGACATCCTTCCCACGGTGTCAAATATGACATCATACGTCTTACCATTCTGCGTGAAATCTTCCTGAGTGTAATCGATTACGTTGTGAGCTCCCAACGATCTCACTAAATCGACATTCACAGCGCTGCATATACCTGTGACTTCCGCTCCGAGATACCGAGCCAACTGCACCGCTGCCGACCCGACACTCCCTGATGCCCCAATGACCACCAACCGCTGCCCTTCCTTCAGCTGTCCTGTATCTCGCAGAAACGGCAGCGCCGTCAAGAACCCATCGCAGCTCCCGGCCGCCTCCTCATAGCTTAGATTAGACGGCTTGATCGCGACTGTCGCCTTTTCCGGCGACAGGCAGATATATTCGGCGTTGGCGCCAACGCCCCCGGTGGTCGCGACTATGGCATCGCCTTCCTTGAATCGTGTGACCTTGTGGCCTGCTGCCGCGATCTCACCTGCGAGTTCGTCACCCGGTGTACGGTGTTTGGGCCTGAACAGTCCGGTATATCCTCTCGAGATAAGCGGCTTACCCCGCCGGAAGATACAGTCTGTCGCAGTCGTTGTGCTGGCGTGGACTTTTATGAGTACCTCGTCGCCTTTGGGACTCGGCTTGTCGACTTCCTGTACCGACAGGACCTCCGGCGGTCCATACCGGGTGTAAATGACGGCTTTCACGCATTCTCCTTACTATCGGGTTGTGGCTGACACTAAGATGGACAAACATAATCTACGAGCCCGCATTCTTCGGGTTTCCTCCTGCCGGGGACACATGAGAGTGGTATCACAAATCCGGCCTGAGGACGATTCTGACAATCTCCCCGGGACTCCACAACCGCATGCGCGGTCCCCATGTCCCCGCCCCTCGGGTGACAAACGCGGTCATAGTACCAATCTCGTATCTACCGGCAATAAGTGGATTCGCCAGCCGGGCTAAGTAACTGAATGGCCATATTTGACCACCGTGAGTATGACCACTCAGCATTAGTTCGACACCTGCCGCTTCGGCCTCCTCAATCATGCGAGGCCGATGAGTGAGAAGTATCGTCGCCCCATCGGCCGGGATGGAATCGAGTACTCGTCGGATCCGATCAACAGCCTCCTCTCTCGATTCCCGGTAACCGCCATCATCGACTCCGCCAACTGCTAAACCGGGCAGCACCTGGCGCCATTCGTTGCGGAGTATTTCGATGTTAGCCTCTTCAAGAAACTGCACACTCACTTCCTGTCCACCGTGTAATTCGTGGTTCCCCGTCACCCCCAGGACGCCGAAAGGCGCACCGATTGAACGGAGGGCCTGTTGGATGGCCTCAGGATCATCCAGTGGATAATCCCCCTCGAAGATATCCCCCAGCAACAGGACAAGGTCTGGTTCCAGAGCATTGATTTGTTCCACCCGCGCTTGCAACCAATCAGCATTGATGAACGCTCCGACGTGCGTGTCAGACATTGCCACTATCTTCAAGCCGTCGTGCTCAGGTGGAAGTCCCTCAAGCCTGACCTCAATCTCTGTTGTCTTTGGAGGACGCGACGCTTGCATAAACGCCAGACCGGCGAGCATAAGTCCCAGTACCAGCGCGGTCATGCGAATGGTCTGCAAGTGCGAACGCCACACAAGGCCGAAAACAGTACCCAGATCAGCTACCAGGAAGACGAAGAACACCAGAAACAGAAGCCCGAGCCAGTTCATCACGA
>WJKG01000031.1 GCA_014729205.1 candidate division GN15 bacterium
ACCTTGGATACGCTGCGAAGGTTCGCCCTTGCCTGGTAGTGAGTGTTCCTCCCCGCGATGAAGAGCGAGTGCTCTGTACCCTTATCCCACACACAACTAGCGTGAGAGGGACCCGGTTCGAGGTCGAAACTGATCTCAAGTTTCTCAAGGCAGGAGCTTTCGATGCGTAGGGTGTTGTCACTGTGCCATCGGCCCGGCTCATTCGACGGATCGGACGTCTCGATGTCTCCACGATGACCTCAGGCGAGTCGGCACTCATGTCTTGGCTTGGGATGGGGTCTGACGCCTAACATGCGCTACAGCCGACCCCAACTGCTGTCATCTTGGTTGCACAGCGCAAGCGCTGTGGGCAACCAAGCTGCCAGCTCCCTCGCAGGCTCGGGTCGTTGGGCCAGCTGAGCTAATCGTTAGGCGCTCATCGGACCGTCGAGGTAGACTTGTAGGTGTCACCTACCGTCTCTCGCATTGGCCCGTACCGCTTCTTTTTCTACGCGAACGAGTTGGGCGAGCAACCATATGTACACGTGCAGCGCGAGAGGGCGGTGGCGAAGTTCTGGCTAGAGCCCGTGGCCCTCGCCCGCTCGAGGAACTCCCCGTCACACGAGCTGACACGGATTGAGGGGCTCGTGACGGAGCATCGTGAGACGTTTTTGGAGGCTTGGAATGGATTTTCCGGTAACTGAGCTCGAGCCTCGTGCGGCTGCGGTCCGGGCGACAGACGACGAGGTCCAGGTCGATCTCGTGGATGGTCGTCGACTGGCCGTGCCACTCGTGTGGTTTCCACGGCTGCTCCATGCGTCGGATGCCCAGCGAGGCAACTTCGAGCTGATCGGTGACGGGGAGGGAATCCACTGGCCAGACGTGGACGAGGACATCAGTGTCCGCGGCCTGCTGATCGGCCTGCCGTCGGTCGAATACCCGCCAGGGACAGCTCAACGTGCCTAACAAACCGATCCAGCTGCCAGCTCCTCTTGTCACGCCGCTTGCTCCCGCAACCGGCTCGCCAGGTCGGCCGACGCCGAACGTAGCTGCAGCTGATCGTTGGCGTTAGGCCCGAGGTGAAATCAACATGACAGACTCCTTGGACCAGCATTCTGAATATCGGCACTGCAGCCGCGGCGGTGCAGTGTACCTCGTAGTTGAAGGTCTCCTTTGGTTGGTGTCGGCCACTCTAGGAGCGATTGGTATTACTCCATTCGCCATCTTGTTTCTGATAGTCGGCGGCATGCTGATTCATCCGATTTCGCTCGTTGTGACACGAATACTCGGATTCCCAAAGATCAGCGAGGCGAACCGCTTACCTATTCTCAATACTTGGCTCGCTCTTTCGATTCCTCTCGGTCTTCCGCTTGTATTCATGGCGACTCTGGGTGGCCGCACCAACCTCTTCTTTCCAGCGTTCTCCGTACTCATTGGTGTGCACTGGCTACCATTTACATACATGTACGCCATGAAATCATTCGCCGTACTCGCTGGGCTATTCGTTCTGATTGGTATTGTGTTTGGTTTCGTGATCACTGAGTCATTCTCTATCTGCGGTTTCGTTGCTGGCGGAGTCCTTCTAACCTCCGCTGTCGTCAATTACCTTCTTGTCCGACGCGAACTGAAAATAGGCAAGTAGCTACCTGTGAAGAGATGCCTACAACAGGAGTACTTGGAAATGATCGATTATGGCGATGGTGAACCAGACTTCGTTGACGTCATGGAAGTGCTAAACGACTGGCCTGAAAAGTAGCACGGTGACGTGGTTGGGCGTACGCAGCGATCAGCGGTCCGGGCTTCAGCGAAGCGGTCGCGGTCGTGGTTTCCCAAGAGCATGGCAGCATGCGGATTCGTGCGATCGAGTGGGGCCGCCCGTAGCAGGAGCATGAGGTCCTACCGCCTAACATGCGCTACAAGAGAGCAGGAGGGATCTGGTCCGGCGCATGAGCCCGTAAGAGCGACGAAGGGCGGGTAACGCCGTCCGATATGGTGCAAGACGCCATGCCGCCTAGGGTAATAACCGAGGCGGGCATAGGGGCTCTGGGCACCTGGTGGGTCCCGGTTGATTCCGGACATTGGGCCGGGGAGATCCAGCCGTAAAGGTAGACTTATACTCACATGCAAACCGATGCCGAGAGGGGTGTATGCGGGCCAGCGCTTGAACCTCCTCAACATCGGGAAGGCAGTGAGGGGAAATGCCAGGGTCAGAACCGGACTCGGGAAATCCGACCGTCCGGGATCGAAGAGGGGCTCCGGGGAAACGTGGGATATGGACAGGGCTAGACGGGCACGTACCGCGGAAACGCCGAAACAGCCAAGCCCTGCCCTGAGTTCGCGCGCGCCCCGGTTCCATCCGACCGGTTCTCGATCCAAAGCCTATGAATCGCGGAGATTCGATGCAATGTCCTGAATGCAAATCCGAGTTGATCGAAGAGCATTACTCATCCGTCGCTGTCGACCGATGCGTCGGATGCAATGGCTATTGGTTCGACAGGAACGAAGTCGAAGCTTTCGCGCGGAGCAAGAAGACCGTTCTCAAGCGTAAATCGGTGGATGAGTCCGACTTCCTTTCCGTAACCAATATCCCAGCTGGCCCTTGTCCGCGCTGTTCCGGCGGAACCCTCGAGGTCGGGCTATTCAAAGGGCTTTCGTTTTCTCGGTGTAACCAATGCAGAGGCTTCTTCCTGACCGAAGAACAGATTCAGCTTCTGGTCACCGAGGCACAACCCGAGAACGATCACAACTCTCCAGGTTTCGCCATCCAGGTTGGCGACGTTGCGGCAGAAGGTGCTTTCCAGATCGCCCTCGATGCAGCGTTGGGTTTTGTCGTATCGATCCTCTTCCCGAGTTGAACCGGGGCAATGAAGCTTCGCGATCGAATCCAGAATAGAACACGCCGAGCCAAACAAAACCGTGCAACTGACCCTCACCTGCTGGAATACGGCTTGCGATACGCAATCCGTCTTCTAATACCGGCTATGGTCGGACCGGCGGGTCAGCTGAGGGTAGACATTAGGCCACCAAGGCGAAACGCTTCGAAAGAGGCGTAAGGAGTCATCATGGCAATGTCGCCTGTCGAAGTCGTAACCGAATGGGTGAGCAGATTTAATGCTGCAGATGTTGATGGCTTGATGGAGCTCTACTCTGACGATGCAGCCAATCACCAGGTGGTTCTCGATGAGCCACTCCGCGGCCGCACCGCGATTCGCCAGCTATTTGAGACCGATTTTGGTCGGGCCGAGATGGTCTGTAACGTCGAGAACCTGTTTGAGTGCGGCGAATGGGCGATTCTGGAGTGGATTGACCCTGCCGGGTTGCGGGGTTGTGGCTTCTTCAAGATCCAAGACGGGTTGATCGTGTTCCAGCGCGGTTACTTCGATCAGCTCACGTTCTTCAGGAGTCAGGGCATTCCGATTCCGGATCGATACCTTGGCTGAATCGGCCCGCTTTGGGCCTGCCTGGCCTAACAATCGCTGCAGTAGACCGGTACTGCTGTCATTCTGGCTGCACGTCGCAAGCGCCGGGGCAACCAGAATGCCAGCTCCCGCCCAGGGGTCGGGCGGTACCGGCCGCTGAGCTTGTCGTTAGGGGAGCGGCCGACAAGGCTGCTGATCTTGTGGGGTGAGAGTCCCCATGCCGTCAATTGCTCGGTTCGGACGGCTAGCATATCCGGAACG
>WJKG01000309.1 GCA_014729205.1 candidate division GN15 bacterium
ATCTACCGTATCCCGCAGGAGGGTTCGGCAGACATCAAGATGGGGGCACAGTTGATCGTCCGCGACTCGCAGATGGCGATTTTCTTCAAGGATGGTCATGCGGCGGATTCATTTGCAACCGGTCGGCACACGCTGTCGACGCTCAACTTGCCCATCTTAACCCGCCTTCTGGCGTTCCCCTTCGGGTTCAACTCGCCGTTTCGGGCTGAGGTTTACTTCGTCAATCTCAAGGTCTTCACCGATCTGAAATGGGGTACCAAGCACCCGGTCACCTTCCAGGACTCCAAGCTGGGGCTGATACGTCTTCGTGGTCACGGTGCTTTCACAATGCGTATTGTCGAGCCGCAATTGTTTCTCAACAGCATCGTGGGGCGGCAGGCCAAGTACACGTCGGACGAGATCCAGGGGTACCTTCGCGATGTTATCATCGCCCGGCTCAACGACCTGCTGGGTGAACAGCTCGACAGTATCCTGAATCTGCCGGCCATTTATACTGAACTGGCTGATCAGTTCAAGGGTGTTGTCAGAGCTGAGTTCGAGAAGTACGGACTGGAACTGGTTGACTTCTATATCTCGTCCATTACGCCTCCGGATGAAGTCTCCAAGATGATTGACCAGCGTTCCGGTATGGAAGCGGTTGGTAATCTGGACAAGTTCCTGAAGTACGAGATGGCCAAGGGGATCGGTCAGCCGGGCGGCGGTGGCCAGGCCGGTGCTGGAATTGGCATGGCGGCCGGTGTGGGCCTGATGATGCCCGGAATGCTGAGCAAGGCGTTCGCACCGGAACAGACAGAGCTTCGCGAAGCTCCTGTTGCCACGGTCACCTGTCCCACGTGCCACACCGACACGCCGGAACAGTCGCGGTATTGCTACCGCTGCGGTCAGGCGATGACGGCCCAGAATATGTGTCCAAGTTGTGGTAAGGAACTGCCCACGGAGGCCAGTTTCTGTATGCACTGTGGTCACAAGCTCGACGCCAAGCCTTCGTGTCCGCATTGCCAGGCGGAGCTTATCGCGGGCTCCAAGTTCTGTGGCGAATGTGGTAAACCGGTCCAGGGTAACAACGGTCCTGAGAATGCAGACGACGGCGGCAACGACTAAAAAGAAGCAGGGCTTCTATATTGAGGTCGGGTGTCCCGGTTGTGGCGGGTCGCTCGAACTCGAGGATGACTTCTTTGTTCTCGACTGCAACCACTGTGGTTCGGTGCTTCGGGTGACCATGCCCGCTGTACCGCCGGCGTACGTGGTGCACTCGAATATCGACCAGCGGGAGTTGCGGTTCAAGATTGACCGTCATCTCAAAGAAAACAACCTGCCGCTGACCAATTCCCAGCTCCACGTCAAGCGGATCTACTATCCCTACTGGAAGATTGATGCCATTGTGCTTAAGATCCGCAACCGTATCGACACGCGAGAGATCGTCAGCGAGGACGGGGAGTCTCAGGGCGAAACGGTTGAGACGCGCAAGACCGATATCACTTTGGCGCCCTACACCCTGACAGTAGCGGCGGGAGACGAAATCGATGGTGTGCCATCATCGTTAGGCCTGCGGTCCGAGTATCTGAAGATTCGGCCATATTCCGTTGATAATGTACAGGATGAATTCCATGCGCTGCCGGTCATTATTCCCTGGGAACGGGCGTTTGACGCGGCGAATTCCTCGGCCTCGAGTACGAACATGATTGAGATCGCGGCCTTCGGGCGCAATTCGACCGAACTGTTCATGCCGCGCGCATCGATAGTCTATATGCCAATCCTGTTGACCGAGACCTATGGGTCCGGTGGGGTCACGCGGTACGTTGTCGACGGTGTTACCGGCCGTGTTCTCAACAACGAGCAGCGGCAGGAGCGAGAGGTCGAACGGCTGGGCGATCCGGTGCCGATTGAGTTCGGGCAGCTTGGCGTCGATTTCCATCGATGCGGCAATTGCGGGGTAGACCTGCCGCCAGTGCAGTCGTATGTCTATGTCTGCAATAACTGTTTCCAGGCGACATACTTGGAGCAGAACAGCGCCGTCACGCAACAGATTCTGGTTGCCGATGATCCCCGGGCCGAAAAAGACGGTTTGTACCCGTTCTGGGTGATGTCATTGGCGGGCAGCGATCAGGCGGCGATTCGGCGTCTGTTTGGAGGTATCTACGATTCCGATTCGCTGGTGATCCCGGCGTTTCGGATGGCCAATTTCGAGACCGTCTATCGGTTGACGCGTCGCATGTCCTCGGCCTATCCTAAGCTGAGTACGGCCGAACTGGCTGAGTTTGATCGGCGCGCTATGCCGGCAACACTGGGGCCAACCGAGGCCCAGGTGCTGGCCGGGGTGATGATTGCCCGGGAAAAGGCCGCCCGTCAGGGCAAGTTTGAGGGTAGCGCGGAACCGGTGATGCCGGTTAGCATGCGGCTGTTGTATCTGCCCTTTCACCCTGAGAGCTACTTCATGGTCGATTCCGTTATCCAGACGGTTACATTCGAGAAGAACCAGGTCCCATCGGCCCGCTAAGCGGGAACTCCCTTAAGTCTTGCGGTTACAATAAGTACGACTTCTCACCGATCTGGCTTGCCGTCTTTGGACAGCCGCCTTATATTCTCGTCTTATGCTAAGGAGGATGGCTCAGCCCACCTTGCTCACGAGCTAACCAGCACGGATACAGATATCCGTGGCAACAATTCATGCTGAGCGATCGGAGCCGGAGAGTGCGGTTTCGGTAGCGATGCAGAAATCGTGGAGATCGTGGTGAGAAGATTTCCTATTCTGGCTCTGTTGTTCATTTCCCTGACCTGTACCCTTGTCTCGGCCGAGGTTATTTCGGACTATCGACTTGGCAAAGAGCGCGATGAGTCCAAAGCCTCGGCACAGGATGGCGTCTCCAGCAACACGGCGGTCGATGTGGGCTCGTATGCGGGCGGCGTCATGCTGGCGACCGGCAGCGGAATCAACTACAGTAACGACCGGGGAGAAACCTGGGAGATCTGGAACGAGCTTGACGGCATGCCCAGCAGTAACATCTCCGCCCTCTACAGTGGTGGTGCGAGAATCTGGGCAGGTAACAACCGCAGCGAGTTAGTAAGGGGTGTGCTGACGACACTGTCCGAGGGGGTGTCGTTTTCCTCCGACGGTGGAACCAGCTGGACGCAGGTCGATTTCAGCGAGACCGGGCAGGACATCCAGTACGTTTGGGGTGGTGATCGAATCGTCTATGATATCTCCGGTCACACGGATCTGTCTGACGATGAGGACTGGGTGTTTTTCACCGCCTTTGCCGGTGGCCTGCTGGGTTCGCGTGATGGTGGCGCCAACTGGCAGCGGATCTATCGTCAGCCCTCGGATTCCTTCCAGTTCCAGGGGAACGCGCAGCCCTCGCTGGGGAATCGGTTCTTCTCGTGCAAGACCGATACCACGCACAATGATACCCTGTTCCTCTGGGTGGGGACGGCCGGCGGGTTCTTCCAGTATGTGTTCGCTGCGCCAAAGGACAAACTGTTTAACAAGTACATCCCGAATATCGAGCTCTGCAATAGTTGCGCCGGCGATACCAGCTGGATCTGGTTTGGCGGCAATTTCGGCGTGTCTCGTCGTCGGTTGGAGGGCGGGCCGTTCATTTCACGCTTCGGGGAGCATGGGTTGCGTGGGCCGTTCACTTCGGCCATCCACGAGACCCAGGGACGTCTGCTGGTGGGAAGTCTGGATGAGCGCGGTGGTATCTCGCAGGGATTGGCGTACTCCGATGATTCCGGTGCCACGTTTGTGCCTCTGACGTTGTTTGATCAGTACTTCGCCGGAAGCGGCGCTGAGATAGCGGATTTCTCTGATATCAGTAACCGGACCTACATGGCCGCGGGTGGTGCAGGCCTGTGGGTGACCGAAAACAAGGGCGATGACTGGAGCCGGGTTTGGGCTGATTCCTCGGATACCAGCCTCACCACCCCGTTCAACCGTGTCCGCTCCGTGTACGCCAACAACGACACGCTCCGGCTCGGTACTGATACGGGTATGGTGTCACTCTTTCTGGACCCTTCGGGCGTGATAGACTCGTTCCGCTACTCGCCGTTCGCCGATTCCGACACCAGTGGTGCCCAGATAGTCCAGATTCGAGAGCAGTTCTTTGTCGATACCGCCAGCGGTGATGTTGATTCCAGCGCTCTGTGGACCGTGCACTGGCCGTACACGAGGTCGGGAACGCACATGGTCGGCCGCTCCAGCGATGGTGGCGTGACCTGGCAGTACCTGCGAATCGATGTAGTGAATTATGATGTCAATTTCCTGGGTGACACCGCCTTCGTTTGTGGCGATCTGGGTATCCGGTTCACGACAACTGGTGGCGACCCGACCGTGTTCTATCGGGTGGAAGAGTATGTTGACGATCGGAAGGTCGATGAGCTCTTGCAGGATACGATTCTGACGGTCGAGGTGCGCGGTGACACGATCCTGTGGGGCACCCACAACGGGTACGCGCTGTCGACTGATGGCGGTGCAACCTACGATATCGTACGGCCGAATGTAAATCTGTACGCGCCCGATGTGGCAGTACGCTACGCTGCTGATTTTGTGGATGTAACGGGCGAGTGGATTATCGCAATTGGTGTCGAAGATCCCCGCGGAGCGGATGTCGAGAACAACCTGAGCCGCGTATGGATTTCCATGCGACCAACAACTTTCGGCGAGCCGGGAGTAGCGCGTGGTATCTGGGAGCCAGTGACGGACTCTCTTGGAGATACCACACGGTATGCGCTCACGTGGCAGAAACTGTATGATGATTTTGCGTGGAATATCGCCTTCAATGGCGATACCGCTTACCTCGCTACCAGCGATGGTTTACTGATGGCCGATGCCGGCAGCCCCGACGAGGATGATATTGAGTGGGAGCAGATTGAATTCCTTGACGAGAACAACCAGCGGCTGGTTCTGGCGGATGCCGAGGTATACGGTGTGGGTGCTGTTGGCACTGATCTGTGGGTCGGCAATGAGGACCGCAATCTGCGGATAGATTTGACATCGGCAGATCTGGCGGCGAAGGATGCCTTCTACGTAGAGGATACAGAGACACCCGATGATGAGGTGTATGCCTTTCCGGTTCCGTACAGCCACCAGTACAATCTGGGTGTCGATTTCCACTTCACGTTGACGGAACCGACGACGGTGACGATCGAAGTGTACGACTTCGCCATGAACCTTGTGCGTCGGGTAGTGGACAACGAACAGTTCCCGGCAGGAATCTACCCGCAATCCGGCAGTCTTCGTCCCGTATGGGACGGGCGCAACGGTCACGGCGATGAAGTGGCCGTGGGGGTTTACTACTTCAAGGTCGAGTTGGGTACTGGTGATATCCGTTGGGGCAAGCTGGCGGTCATGCCGTAAGGAGTTGTCATGCGAAAGTTTGCAGTCATTTCAATACTGGTTCTTGCCTCGGCGATGACGGCCTGGTCGGCCGACGGTGACGGTGGGTATGTGGGCAGCTACCTTCAGGTACCGATCGGAGCCCGCCCGACCGCCATGGGTGGTGCGTATATCGCAGTGGCCAACGATGGCGCCGGGGCACTGTACAATCCCGCCGGGCTGAGTACCATCGAGAAGAAGATGTTTGCCAGCTCCTACCGGGCCATGGATCTGGATCGAAAACTTGGCTACCTGTTTCTTATGTTCCCCACGCGACTCAACTCGTCGCTGGGTTTTCACTACTTGTACGCGGGCTCGGGTGATGTCGACGCGCGCAACACCGATGGTGACTTGCTGGGCTGGCAACTGGCGGAGAACCACCACGTCTTCAGCGTGATTTTCGCCAAGCGATTCGAGCGGTGGTTCTCGGCGGGGATCAAAATGAACTACATGTATACCCGCTATTGGGAGATGAGTGCCAATACGGTCGGGTTCGACCTGGGGACGATGTTCTATGTAAGTCAGTTGTTCAACCGGGTCCAGCGCGACAAATTTCCGGTTCAGGATATCCGGGTCGGTCTGACGCTGCGCGCGGTGGGAGCTACCTTCGACTGGAACAGCGAGGAGTATGTCACCGAGCATCTGGGACGATCTTTCCCGGCTGTGGAGCAGCAGGATGACTTCCCGATGGAGTATGGTCTGGGGTTATCCGGACGGCTGTTGGATCGTCGTTTGTGGGTGGCTACGGATGTGAAGAAGAACGTTGAGCAGGACCTGATGTTGCACGCGGGCGCGGAGTATTTCATCAAGCCGCAGTTTGCGGTGCGCGCCGGCTTCAGCGATGGGCGCCTGACGGCGGGTACGGGCTACGTCTTCAATCTGGGCGGCCAGGTACTGGCTGTTGACTACGCCTTCGCGACTGACAAGGTGGATGAAGGTTCCGAACACATCTTCTCCTTTGATATCCTGTTTTGAGAGGTAAGGCAGCATGAAGACTATAACGACGATCAAGACACTGGCACTTACACTGTTGATACTGCCTCTTGCAGCGGGAGTCTGGGGCCAGAATACGACCCTGGACGGGGCCGCACTGCTGAAGGTGGATGCGACAGCTCGCCCGGCCGGCATGGGAGGAGCGTTCGTTTCGATTGATGGCGATGCGCGTTCACCGATCTACAACCCGGCCGCGGCTGTTGGCAATGGTGGATTCCAGGTGTCGCTCGGACACACCGAGTACTGGGAGGATATCCGTCTGGAGACAGGTGTGTTCACCAAGTCGGTGTCACCGAAATGGTGGTTACATGGCGGTATCCGCTACGGCACTGTAGATAATATCGAGGCGCGCGAGATCGCCAGCAGCGAACCGACGAGCCTCTTTGATGCGAATGATGTATCGTTCAAGCTCGGTCTGGCGTACATGCTTACACCGAGAGTTGCCGTGGGTGCTTCCGGCGGTTGGATTCTGGAGAAGATAGAGGCATACCGGGGATCCTCCTTCAATCTTGACCTGGGACTATGGGCGCGGCTTCGAGAGAATGTCACGCTGGGCGCCTCGGTAACGCAATTGGGTGGCGACCTGGAGCTGTCCGCCGATGGTAAAGGTGTTTCCGG
>WJKG01000032.1 GCA_014729205.1 candidate division GN15 bacterium
GAACTCTCCGACGAAGATATCCACACCGACTGTATCCGTCACCAGGTAGGCATAGGCAAATGGCACCGGCTCGGGCAGCACCCTTACTCTGGGACCTGTCAACTGGTAGTCGTTGTGCTGCATCTTCATTACGAACATATCCATCGAGTCCGGGTGAATGTCCCAATAACCAAAGGTACCGCACGCGACGAACGATGAGTCTACCTGCATCGACGAAACGTCACAGGCAGCTCCCCAGGTGAGGTAACCATCTATCTTCTGATTGTGAGCCCAGAGATTCGTGCCGTCCAGCCCGACCTGGATCGCCAGAGAACTCGCGTACAGGTATTCGCCCTGATGACCATAGGCAAAGATGCTTCCATCGGATAGCGGATACAGCCGGTCGAACCCGGCAATATCGTAGTCGTACGTTCCCGTCCAAAGTGAGTCACCGTTGGAAGCACAGCGTAGCATCCACGGGTGTTTGAAGGGGTAATATGGCCCTCGCGAGTAGATTCCACCCAACACCAGATCGCCGTTAGCCGCAACTGTGAAGGTCCTGACATACACACTGTCACACATGTACATGCGGCTCCAGACCTCTTCACCCTGCTCGTCCAAGCGGACGATGTATGGCATAGCGGTGTCATCGTGAAGACCCTGATAGCCACCGAGGACGACGCCACCGTCGAGCAGTGGCTTCACCGCAACTGCACCATCGACCCAGTCACCGCCGCCGCGATACTCCCACAGGGTGTTGTAGTCTTCGTCCAATCGAACGACCCAGATGTCAACACCTTCCGGATAGACGCGCTCTCCGCAGAGTACGAATCCACCATCAAGGGTGCGCTCGATATCATGGGCCCACTCATCCAGAGGAGCGTAAACACCGACACTGTCGACGACATGGCCGTTGGCAGCTATCTCAACCAGCAGGATATGCATACTGCCGGGGACATCCCCCGCCTGTCCAAGCACCACACAGCCGCCATCAGCCGTCACGGCGAGGTCCGAGGCGACATGGCCCAGCGTAACCGCCCAGAGCGAGTCTCCATCAGCGTTTAGACGATACAGCCTCATGTGGAGGAAGCCGTCATCGGTCCTGACATTCCCAAGCAAATAGTAACCACCACCCGGAACGGCTTCAATTGTCACCGCTCGGTCTTCTATTGGACCACCGTATATACGGGTCCAGTCAATATCTTGAGCGGATACAGACGCAGCGACTGAGATGAGAAAAGCAAAGAGCATCAGCGCCCTTGGCGTGCTGTTCATAAACTAGTGCTCCTCAGGCGATTCGATTGGTACAACTGATAAGTCCGTAACAGGTATGATTGCAATGACATGTGGATTACCTGTTGCCGTAAAATAACGCTAACTTGTATATAGTCAACCATTTTCGCCCGATTTGCAGAACCGGCATCCCGGCCGGCATGACCAGGAGCACATCAATATTGACAACCCGATGCGCGCTTGTAACTTAGAACGATGCGCCCACACCCGACCGATCTGCTCAGGAAATGGCTGAGTACACACCCTCTTGCCGTCGTCATGATCGTGGCGATTGCAGTTCGGTTGGTAGCTGTTATCTTCTCAAAGGGCTTCATCCATTCCGACGACCATTACGATACCATCGCCACTGCCTGGGACTGGATTGCCAACGGCATGACTGGCGAGGATGGCTACCTTCGCTGGAAGGGCGATAACCCCTCGTACAAGATTGGCCGCTTCCCCCTGTACGTCCTGACGCAATGGGCTATGATCAAGTCTCTTATGTCGCTTGGGATAACCAGCCTCGATTCGATAATGTATGTCATACGGGCGGGCCATGCCGCCATCTCATTGCTACCGGTATGGGCTGGGTTTGCAGTAACTCGTATCGTCACCAAATCCGACCGTTGGGCCATTGCGGCCGGTCTGGTCATGGCCCTGTACTTCGCCTTGCCCTTTCTCGGCGTGCGTAACTTGATCGAGATGGTCGGAGGCAATATCTGGATCGTGGCAGTGTACTTCCTTTACCGATGGGAATCCGATAAACAGACTCAATCGCTCTATCTGGCCGGGATTCTCACCGGACTGGCCTGGATGATCCGCTTCCAGATCGCGTTTGCGGTCCTTCCGGTGCCGTTCATCCTCTGGTGGCGGGATCGGAGTCTCAAACCTGCCGCACACTACTCGGTGGGTGTGGCCATCATGCTTCTGCTTTCGGGGGTGTTCGACTGGCTCGTTTTGGGAAGGTTTGCTGGCTCCACCATCCGCAACCTTACCATGAACACCGGCCTGGGCGCGATGTACGAGACAATACCCCTCATGTATGTCGCGGTCCTGCTTGTACTGCTTATTCCGCCCGCGTCGATAGTTGCTATATGGCTGTGGGCTCGACGTTCTTTCCGGAGTCGACACACACTGCTGGTTGTAAGCTTCCTGGCCTTCTTCCTGCTGCACTCGCTGCACATCAATCAGCAAGAGCGGTTCCTCTTTCCCATGATCCCGCACATACTGCTGATGACCGTACTGGCAGTGTACCAGAAGATCCATGACGATGGTTCTCTCTTCCGATGGCCCACACTCACTCGCATTATCGCCTCATGGGTAATTGTAATCAATCTGGCACTCCTGGTCTTCTTGACCCCCGCTTACGGTCACCGGGGACTCATTGAACCGATGATCAGCTTCGGACAGATGGAGCACAGACCGCATGTGCTCATTGTGCAGCCCAGAATCAGGCGCTGGTCGCCAAAAGAGTATGCCGGCCCAGGTCTCAGTCGCTACAATGTTCGCAACTGGGAAGCTCTACATGACTCAGTCGTCACCAGAGGCCGCTTCGATTACGTGCTCCTCTATCCCGTGCCAACAGTTGCGCACAGGGCATATGTTGACTCAGTACAAGCTGTGCTTGGCCCGTTGCATCCCGTCCGCCATTATGACCCATCAGCGTACGACCAGTTGCTCTATCGACTTAACCCGAAACACAATCGCAGCTACGAGTGCTGGCTATATCGACCCGTCGACCCGGATGACAACACCGGGTAGTCGGCGCTGCTGCGCAGATGCTGCGACCTGTCGTTTCCACGCTCCGGTTGACAATCCAGTGATTGACAAATCGCGGTTTCACCGTATATTCAGGGTGTCTCGCCGAATGTGAGTTCGCACAGTTACCATCCTGAGTGCTTTTCCGGGTGCTACATCCTCCTCAGTTTCTGAAACCCCACCAGAGGCCAGGGGCGATGTATGTCCGGCGACGGCATCCCGAGAACTGTTTTGGAAGGGTAGTTGGCTCGCTCCGCGGGACGTCCAAAGAAAGCCAGTAACACTACCCCCTCGTCGCGTCAGCGGCGGCAATTGGTCCGGCCAGGGAGAAGCTTCGTCATGCCCACATCTAACTCTTTCCCACGACTCCTGCTCGTTGTACCTATGGTCTTGTTGATCATCGTAGCGTCGTCAACATCGGCCCAGGAACAAACAGTTGGACTGCTCAAGTACGACCAATCTCAGTCATTCAATGGCTACACCCTCTTCGAACCGCGGAAGAACTCCGAGATCTTCCTGATCGACAACTACGGACGCCTCGTACACTCATGGCAGATGGAGTTCGCTAACTCATCGGATGTCTACCTGCTCCCCTCGGGGAAGCTGTTGCGCGGAGCCAAGGTAACCGACTCACTGGATCAGATTAACCGTACTATGCAGCTGATCGCCTGGGACGGCACGGTCGAGTGGTCGTTCCCGTACCAAGGCGATACCTACCGTCAGCACCATGACATTGAACCTATGCCAAACGGCAACATACTCCTTCTGGCCAGCCAGAATATCGGCTTGACCGAAGCGACAGCAATGGGATTCGACCCCGCCCAGGTTGGCGACGCGGGAGTGAAGGTCGACTATATTGCTGAGCTCCAGCCGGTTGGCACCGACTCCGCAATTGTGGTCTGGGAATGGTACCTCCTGGACCACCTGATACAAGATTTCGACTCCACCAAGCCCAACTACGGCGTCGTAGCGGAGCATCCGGAGCTTTTCGATGCAAACTGGCATCTCGCCTCGTATAGCGACTGGACGCACTGCAACTCCATCGCCTACAATCCCCAGCTTGATCAGATTGTACTCTCCAGCCGCAACTGGGGCGAGCTCTGGGTGATTGATCACAGCACCACCACCGCCGAGGCGGCCGGCCATACCGGCGGCAACAGCGGCATGGGGGGTGACATCCTGTACCGATGGGGCAATCCGCAGACCTATCGCGCTGGAACGGCGGACGATCACATACTCTATGGGCCACACGATATCCACTGGATTGAACCCGGACTGCCCGGCGAGGGCAACATCATGGTCTACAACAATGGTTGGAATCGTCCCGAGGGGTCATATTCGACCATCGAGGAGATTACATCGACCGTCGATCAATCCGGCGATTACCCCCAACCGGACTCCGGAGTCGCCCACGGACCAGCCGATGTTACATGGAGCTATGGTGCCCACGTACCGCAGACCTTCTTCTCGGCAACTATCTCCGGTGCTCACCGACTGCCCAACCGCAATACCATCGTGTGTACCGGACGGCCGGGTTACCTGTTCGAGGTGACGAACGATGGTGAGGTGGTTTGGGAGTACCAGAACTCAGTTGATGGTGACGGCCCGATTCAGCAGGGAGCTGAGCCACATCAGGCGAATATGCAGGTATTCAGGTGTCATCGTTATCCACTGGATTATCCCGCATTCGACGGTCGCAGCCTTCAACCGGGAGCACCGATTGAAGACTACATTGTCACCGTTTCCGGCACGTCTCATATGCCGGTCGAACCCTCCAATTCGGATTCGGTTCTGGTGACCACCCGCATAGTACCTGATAGCGATGTAACTATCGTTCTGACAGAACTTATCGTCGATACCGAAAGCGACTCGCTTACGTTGCCGCTGCTTGATGATGGTACTCACGGCGACGGTATTGCCGGTGATTCCGTCTACGGCGCCTATATTCCGCCGCTGCCCGGCAATACTAATGTTACCTACCATGTCTACATCGAAGAGGACAAGGGCAACACCGTTTTGGATCCGGTCTTCGCCACCGACAACGATGTGTATTACACGTACACGGTAACGGCCGAGTTCATCTGCGGTGACATCAACGGTGACGGCAATGGTCCCAATGTGAGTGACTTGACTTACCTGGTTGACTACCTGTTCTCGGGTGGTCCGCAGCCACCGGACCTGGGCACTGCCGATGTCAACGGCGATGGCGAGGGGCCCAATGTCAGCGATCTGACATACCTGGTGGCTTTCCTGTTCTCCGGAGGTTCGCCTCTGAACTGCCAGTGATTTCTCCACTGTCGCGCCGGCTGAAGCACCATCGGCCGGCCGACGGTATTTCATACGCTCCTGCACCAGGGGAGGCCTCCGGGCCTCCCTTCTCATTTGTAAACGCTCGTGGTTCTCTTGAGTCTGGTGTGCGCTTAGAACCAGGCTCCATACAAAGCAGCACACGCTGGAACTGATCGCTACTTCAGAAGCAGCATTCTCTTGGTCACCGAGCCATGCTCGGTTGTCAGTCGGTAGAGGTAGACGCCCGAGGCTACATGTCGTCCTGCGACATTCGTGCCGTTCCACTTGATCTGGTACTCGTCGGCGGCCTGGACCTCGTCGACAAGAGTCTGCACGGTCTGACCGAGCACATTGACGACATCCAGCCGGACATGCGTGCTCCGATCAAGGCTGTAGGCAATGGTCGTCGATAGGTTGAACGGGTTGGGATAGTTTTGATTGAGCACAAAGCCCTCAGGTCGCTCAAGTGTTTGTTCGCCTGGCACATCTGTAGCGATGTCAAGAGCATAGACGCGTACGGTGTCATGCACGCGCCCAGCGACGTGAAGAAGGCCACCGTCAACCTCAAAATACTCGCCACACGCAAGAGTTGGCAGGTCGATCTCACTAAGAAGGACGCCACTTGTGATATCGATCATCCTGAGGCCAGCACCGTGTTCGATTGCAAGCACTCCCATTGATTCCGACACATAGACGGGATTCCCGTCGATATCCAAACACCAGACAACCTGAGGCGTATCGCTGACCATGTGGTAACATGCGATATAGTACGTGTCGGAGCAGTTGTCTGGCCTTATAGCGTCCATCGATCCCCGATAGATGATCTCATCGCCTGAAAGCGATGAGATGTAGTCGCCGACATAGACATGTGTGGAATACTGATCGTTGTTATGGACACTATAGACTCCCTCAAGATCCGCATCCGATACACGAAACGAGGTGGAGATATCCGCTGGTTCTTGCTGTAGGTAGTCTCGCCGTTCTCTGTTCGATATACTCGCATACTCATATCCCTCAGTGGACGCTAACTCGCCGGACCCTACTCTGTGGACATCGGCTGACCAGATACCGGTCAGATCCTCCGGATTGTAGAGCTTGGTGATGGAATAGTGTCGAGTATAAGAGACTGAGGGCATCAACTTGTCCGCTTCAGTACACTCGATAGAACAGCCCAGTATGCGATTCCCTTCCACATCCCAAAGCCAGTACAGACTCGGACCACTGCAGGTGAAACCGCAGTTAGTAGGATAAGTGCAGTTTGTCTGCCCCAGTGATTGTGACATAGTAGTAACCGTATTCGGCCCAAAATCGACACGGTACAGCAGCGGCATGTCACCGAAGTACCCGTATTGCCCTCCCAGAACGAACGCTCTCACGGTGTCACCGACAACAAAGCCAGCCGCGGATGGCAGCATCCACTCATCCTCAAAGCGGCGAAGTGTGTCCTCGTCAAACTTGTGCAGCACGAGGTAGTTGGAAGCCAGGTCTTCGACGTACAAGAGTCCGACAAGAGCACCCTCGTCATCGATAATCGGATCAATGCTCTGGTAGTACTCTGCCCCGTCGATCTGCTCTTCATGCATAAGCTGGAAGTCGTATGCTTCCGCCGAAACGGCACAAAGACACACCGCCGCCAGCATTGCCAGTAGGACTCGCCTAACCTTGATCATCTGCCTCCTTACCCCACAACACGATTTCTACTCTCAAAGTAGCAACGCAGACCAATGTGTCAATGTAAAAATGAAAACTCGCCCAATGGCGGGAGCGCACGCAAACTGTCAATCTATAGGGGGGACTATCAAGGAGAAAAATACTGAGGGGTGGACTCGAACCACCGGCCTCCTGATCCACAATCAGGCGTTCTAACCAACTGAACTACCCCAGCATTTCCTTGTAAGCTCTGTATATTACAATCTTTTACGCCCAAGTCAAGCAGATGTTGGTCATCGAAGCTGCGGCAGCAAGCCTACCGCAGGCGCTTGATCATACGCTGCATAACCTTCCACTCATCAGTGGTCACCGGCTGCACCGAAAGCCGACTCCCCCGCTGCGTCACCATCATGTTCTCCAACCCGGGCTCCTTCTTAAGCTGCGGCAATGGCAGCATTTCCGGCAGCTTGCGGACAAACCGGACATCGACCATGTACCAGATCGGGTTGTATTCGGAGGCCTTCGGATCGAAGTGCTCCGATTCAGGATCCCAGGCGGTGTAATCCGGATACCCGGACTTCGCCACCTCGGCCAGGCCAACCACTCCCGGTGGCTGCACCCCACTGTGGTAGAACAACACGCCATCACCGCGCTTGATATCGTCGCGCAGCATGTTCCTTGCCTGGTAGTTGCGTACGCCATCCCAATGACTGGTCCCCTCGCGCTTGAGATCATCGATCGAGAAACAATCCGGTTCGCTCTTGAACAGCCAGTATCGCTTTGCCATAACTCCCTCGATGGAAGGTCCAACTCGTTACGTCAGCATTTGTTAGAACCTTGCCCCCGGAGTCCGTGTTCCTCATATTGAAGCAACCATGAACTGCAAAAGGGAGATGGCATGACCGACGAATTACCACTGTCGACCGAAGAAGAACAGGAACAACGACGCTTCCGCATGGTCGCGGAGGATCTGGCCGGGCGGGACATCGATGATGAGGCGGTACTCGACGCCATGCGAACCGTACCGCGTCACCTGTTCGTCCCGGAACGATTGCGTGATCGCGCGTACGCTGACGGTCCGTTGCCTATCGGCGAGGGCCAGACTATCTCCCAACCGTACGTCGTCGCTTCCATGACCCAGCATCTAAACCTCTCGCCTTCATCAAAGGTACTGGAAATAGGCACCGGGTCAGGCTACCAGGCCGCTGTGCTCGCAGAAATCGTGGCTGACGTCTATTCGGTAGAGGTGATTCCCGAGCTCCATGAAACCACCACCAGGCTCCTTGAGAAGCTCGGCTATCACAATGTGCACATAACGCTCGGCGATGGCTCTCGCGGCTGGCCCGAAGAGGCACCGTTCGATGGAATCATCATTACCGCCGCCGCTCCGCGAGTCCCGGAGCAGCTCATCAGCCAGCTTCGAGTCGGTCGTCACATGATCGTGCCAGTAGTTACTATGGCCGGATGGGCTCAGGAATTACAGAAGATAACACGCACCGAAACCGGCCATACGGCCGAGCGCCTCTACGATGTGCGCTTCGTCCCTATGAAAGGCGAGATCGATAAGTCGTGAGCGACGGCGCACTCTCCCCTACGCTACCCATCGACATAACAGGGCCGCCAGGAACCCCGCCGGATTGCCGATAGCATAGCCCAGCATCGCCATCAGGATGGAAACCGGCACCAGTGTCGGCTTATGGTAAGCGGCCACAATTGGCGCCGATGCGGCCCCGCCGATGTTCGCCGCCGAGGCAATCGCCGCGGTGTGCACGTCGACCCGGAACAGACGAGCCGCTGTCAGGAGAAACGCACCGTGAATGAAGATCCAGACATACGCACCCAGCAAGAACCAGAAGACCGCCATGGAGACGTTTGACAGGTCTGCCTTGGCACCCATGCGCGCCACGAACAGATAGATCAACGCCATAGCTATCGCATGCGAACCGGGAATGCGACTCGCCTTGGTGAAGGACAATGACAAGCCCAGAATCGTCACAATGAGAATCTTGTAGGTGTTCGAGGTTAGCCAGGGATTGGCACTGTCAAACGGAAATGGAGGAATCTGCCCGGAGAGCCACGTGGCAACCGCGGTCACGCCGAAGCCGAAGAAGGCCAGATACAGCACATGGCGCATCTGGAATTCACCCTTCTTCTTCACCATTTCCCTGGCCGCAATTTCCATCTTCTCCAGCCGATCCGACGATACCCTGGTAAATCGATGAAACCGCTTGGCCATGTTCTTGGAGCCCAGCATAATTGGCAGCCAGATCAAGTAAACGGCGTTGTCAGCTATCACTGCGTAACCGTAGTTGACAGACTGCTCGTTGAGCTCAATCATCTGTGCTACTGCCAGCATGTTCCCGGTACCGCCGATCCAGCTCCCGGCCAGCGTACCAAACCCCTGCCAGGCCTCGGGACCCACGCCGTGCTTGACCAGCCAGAAGGCGATCGGAGCACCAACCACTACCCCGAGCGTGCCGAGCAACATCACGAACACACCTTTACCCATGATGCGAACTGTCGCCACCACGTCGACCTCCAGCAGCATGATGGTCAGGAAGACTGGCAGCATGTTGTCTCCCATGAAGTCGTAGACCCCGGACTTGGTAGGTATCACTCCAAGATTGGAGAGGAAAACCGGGATCACATAGATAAAGATCAGGGGAGGCAGATAGTTGAAGAGCGACCACTGTGTCTTCTTCTCCAAAAAGAAGAAGAACGAGGTAACAGCAGCAAGAGTGGCTATAATGCCGGCCGGCGAGGAAATCAGCGTGTCATACATAGGCTAAGCTTCGTTACATCCTGCATGATTGGTGATATCGGTTGTCGGATCGCTCCAATCTACAAAGTCCCGATCGCTCGCACAATGGTAAATGGCGACCGTGATCTGATTTAGAGTGACCGGACCGCGCCAGTTGATTATATTGCTCGTCATGTCAGAGCCCAGACTCAAGGAAGACTATACCCTTGCCCGCTGCTGCTCGCCGACCCCGCCGGAACCAATTGTGGGCTACTACAGTTGGGATAATGTGCTCAAGGTTCATCGCCCTGACTGTGAAAACCTTGCCCGCATCGAGGAGGACCGCCTGGTTACACTGGAGTGGAACGACATCCTCGCCGAACCGGAGCCAACCCCTGATGACGACATCGTTGAATTGGGCCAACAGGAGACTGCTGTCCTCAAGCACCATCAGAAATACGGCATCGACTATTCGCTCAAGGTGGCGCGTGTCCTGGCCCTGGAAAAGCAAGCGGTGTTCGACATTCACCAGAAGCTGCGAGACATGGAGCTGCTGGAGCGCGTGGAGCCACGGATTGTCCAGTATCGCAAAGGTCATGTGAAGGGAAAGTGGATCAAGCATCGCAATCACACCTACTACGATCTGACCGACAAAGGCAGGCTGTATCTGGAACACCTGAAGAAGGACGACTAGAGAACAATCGTTAACCGAAAATGAACATTCCCGCCAATATCCACGTATTTACCTACGTTAACCAGATCAGAATACGTTTCTGCACAAACCATAGATGAACAAGGGAGAAACCATGCGATCAAGAGCTATCATCAGCGCCCTTTTGGTGGCGATGCTCTGCATGCTGGCTGTCGATGCCTCAGCCGGGCGTCGCGTTCGAACGTTCAGCGAGCAGAGTGAAGCGACCAAGAAGAAGCAACAGCGGCCGCAGCGCGGCAAACAGAAGCCCTACGCCGAACTCATTAAGGACAAGGTGGCCATTGAAGGGCTCTTTACCTTTTACCATGATACTACTGACAACGACATGCTCATGGAAATCAAACCAGAGCATATTGGCCCGGTCTATCTGTGCGGAGAATCACGCGTGCAGTCCGACGGTCGCTATACCGACAACGGTGCCATGCTGGGGACCTATCCGTTCTACTTCAAGCAGGTCGGCAAGACTATCATGCTCATGGAGAAAAACCTTCGCTTGCGCGCCGATTCGGGGGCTCCCGTACGTCATGCCCTGGACAAGGCCATAAGTGACCACTTGATCGCCTCGGCAACGATAAAGTCCCAGCCCAATGATTCCGGTGCAGTGCTGATCGATGCTTCCGAGTTGTTCATACGCGATGCATCCAATATTGGCTACATGCTCGGTCAGCGGGGCAAGACCGGACACCGCTTCGACTCCAAACACAGCTATTTCGATAACGTCAAGTCATTCCCGGAAAACAGCGAAATCAGTGTCAAGCTGCACTATCAGACCAGTCGCCCGCAGTCTGGAATCACACTGCAGGATGGCTACAGCATGTACCACACCTATCATTATTCGCTGTCGACCCTGCCGGAAACGGACTACGAGCCGCGTGTCGCCGATGATCGCATTGGCTATTTTCTTACGCAATGGCAGGACTACACACAGATGGACCGCGAGACTGCGTATACCCGCTACATCAACCGCTGGCACCTCAAGAAGAAGAATCCCGATGCTCGCATATCCGAGCCGGAAGAACCGATCGTCTTCTGGGTCGATAAGGCCACACCGGAGGAGTATCGCGACGCAATCGCCGAGGCGATCGAATTCTGGAATCCCTGCTTCGAAGCCATTGGTTTCCGCAATGCGGTGGTGGCGAAACAGATGCCGGATACCGCCACCTGGGATCCGGCCGATGTGCGTTACAACGTCATTCAGTGGATGATCAACCCCGGCGCCGCGTACGCCGTTGGTCCGAGTCGGGCGAACCCCTTCACGGGGCAAATCTACGATGCTGACATTCGCCTTTCCGCTGACTGGATCCGCTACATGTTCACATCCGTCGAGGAGACTATCGGCCCCACCGTCGGACACGACGGTTCCGTGATCGAACCCTTCGATCCGGCCGAACTGCTCCACGAACACGAATGTGACCAGCCGTTCCATACGTGCACCTATCAGCGCGATGCTGCCATTGATGGTGCCCAGGCGCTGACGTACCTGCTCTCATCGGCCGGCGACTTTAAAAACAAGGATTCACTGACCAAGGAGTACGTCCATGCCTACCTGGTGGAGATCATCGCGCACGAGGTCGGCCACACTCTCGGACTGCGTCACAACTTCAAGGCTTCGTCCATTTACACGCTTGAAGAGATCTCTGATCCGAAGTTCACGCACCAGCACTCCACCGCCGGTACGATTATGGATTACCTGCCCGCCAACATGGCCGCTCCCGGCGAGGAACAGGGTGAGTTCTACGCCTCACATCCCGGCCCCTGGGACTACTGGGTGATAGAGTACGGTTACTCCGACTGGGGCGACATTGAAACCGAGGAGGAGGCCGAAAAACTCAAGGAGATTGCATCCCGAGCAGGCCAGCCCGAGCTGATCTATCTCACCGATGAGGATACCTTCGGCTGGAGCACTCGCGGCCTGGATC
>WJKG01000310.1 GCA_014729205.1 candidate division GN15 bacterium
GCATCAGTCCCAGAAAGATGAAGGCGCTGGCAAACAAAGCCAGCCGATTGGAGCGGGTTAGCTCGGTCACCGAGCGAACACCGCGGGGGAGCAATGTCAGCAACACCAAGGAGGCAAACAGCATGGCGAACACATCGGGATTGAGATAGAACAGACGATTGAGGAAGCCATAGGAGATTAAGTGCTGCACGAATCCCCAGGGTGAACTGAGGCCATCAGGGAAACCGCGGAGGCCATAGGATTGCTCGCCTACGTAGCCGAAGGCCGCGGTGAGATTGGTGCCGTAGAGTGCAAATGCCAGTAATAGCAGAGCAATCACGAACGCCCCGCCGGCAACGAGCATGTGCCTGATGCGATTTGGCGACTGGCCGAGGAGAATAGCGGCCAACAGACCGGGCAGCAAGAGAGCTCCAAAGAGCTTGCCCATCAGCATAGCGACCGCAACCAGCAATCCTGACAGGATGATGCCCCAGAGCCTCTCCCCCCACCAACTGTAGACCCAGAACAGCATGCCGGTGATCAGCAACAGGCCGTTTTCAAGATAGGAGAGTCGGCCATAGGTGTAGAGGGTGACGCTGATGATGAAGACAAACACGACGGCAGCGCTGGTCCAGGCGCGGTGTTGTCGGAGTAGTCCGAGAGCAAAGAAGAAGGCGCCGGCAAGGGCAAGAATGAGTCCCACCATATTGGACTGCCGCGTATCAACGCCGAAGAGACTGAACCAGGCGTGTGCGATGTACGAGGTGAGCGAGTGCTCATAGACGGTCCACCGGGCGTAGTCAAACGGCGTGGGATCACCGAAGAGCTGTGCATTGCGGGCATGGTACGTATACTGTGCGGGGTCGGTTGACAGCGACTGGCCGAGCCCGGAGAAATACATCGGGGGATCAATGGTCAGCCCTTGCTGCCAGAAGATAGCCCCGGCGACCAGAATGAGCATTGCCAGAACGAAGAAGATGGTGTTGTTGGTGCGAATGAAGCGCGGCATGGCTCAGACCACAATGATGGGAACATCCAAGCGATCGAGGACCTCGCCTATCTGAATGGCGGGCAGCGATCGGGCGTTGCAGGCGCTCATGAAGGAGTCGGCCTGATCGGGGTCAATGGCGATGAGCAGGCCGCCGGAGGTCTGGGGATCATAGAGGACCTTGTCACGGTTGGGGTCGACCGAGTCGGCGACGGTGATGTTGCCGGTCAGGAAGTCGCGGTTGGCGTTGGCGCCTCCGGGGATCATGCCCTGTTCGGCAAGCTCCAGCGCGTGCGGCAACAGTGGCAGCGAGGCGGCGTTGATGCGTATGGTGACGCCAGCTGCCTGAGCCATTTCGAAGGCGTGGCCGGCCAATCCATAGCCGGTGATGTCCGTGGCGGCATGCGCATGGTGATCGACCATGAGTTCGGAAGCATCGCGGTTGAGCTGTGCCATCTGGCGGGTGACTATCTGCTCGAGGTCCGCCTCTACCTTGCCCCGCTTGATGCCCGTTGTGATCAGTCCGGTTCCGAGCGGTTTGGTGAGAAAGAGCCTATCCCCAATTCTGGCGGTGGCGTTGGTGATGATCTTATCCGGGTGAATCACACCTGTGACAGCCACACCATACTTGAGTTCGGCGTCCTTGATAGAGTGACCGCCTACAACGACAGCACCGGCTTCGATGATCTTATCCTGCCCCCCACGCAGTATGTCGGTGAACACGGTGTCGGCCATCTTTCCGGCGGGGAAACCGACGATGTTCAGGGCGGTAATGGGTCGTCCGCCCATGGCGTAGATGTCCGACAGGGCATTGGCGGCAGCGATCTGCCCGAACCAGTAGGGATCATCGACAATCGGCGGGAAGAAGTCGACCGTCTGCACGAGGGCCATATCGTCAGAAACGCGATACACCCCGGCATCATCGGCTGTGTTTATGCCCACCAGGAGACTCTGGTGGCTGGGAACGGGTAGCGTTGAAAGAGCCTGGGCCAAGAACTTTGGCGCGAGTTTAGAGGCTCAACCGGCGCAACTGACCTCGGCGGTCAGCTTGATTGTTGTCTGTCGTCTGAGGTCGTCCATGCGAGCAAGGTAAGTAAAAGCCGTCCGATTGGCAACTGATGACGGGTGGGGCCTTTACGCACGTGAGGTGAATGTGTATAATGACACAGATGGTCATATTGACGGTAAATGAGTGCCTTTTCGAGTGAGGATACGACATGGCTGACGACGGACTCTTGTGCTGGAACTGCGGTAAGCCAACCGGAATAGTCGATAAGGTGATGCGAAGCGATTCGTGTGAGAACTGCCTGGCAGACCTGCGGTGTTGTCGCGGGTGTCGTCATTATGATCCGTTTGCTCCCAAACAATGCCGGGAGCACATTGACCGCCCAGTTCACCCGAAAGACAAGTCGAATTTCTGCGATTTCTTCCAGATGCGGCAAGCTGTGAAAGGACCGGGCGGTATTCGCGGTGGCGGCGACAGCAAGGATGAGCGCAAGAAGCGTTTCGACGATCTCTTTGATGATTAGCGGAACGGCGACGGTCAGTGTTTGCAGCACTCGGCCCGGGTCATCCGTCTACTTCAATCCGAGCACCCAGACGAATCCCAGCCACTGCAGACGGGAATAGTCCCAGCCAACAATCCCCACCAGTTTCTTGCGCACCATTCCAGCGACAATCGGCCCATGGGCGGGATCGTCGTATTCGAGCGCAAACTCCGGACGCGGGAAGTTAAGGGTATCGGGGGCAGGATTGACGGTACCGACTTCGCGGGCATGCTCATTGAGGTCGATGAAGCTCTGGTCGGTGGAGTCGAATATCATGAAGAAGATCACTGTATCGCCGTCGATGTCGTAGAGAGTGCTGTACGCCTCATCGAGTCCCTCGATGTCAAGGAAGTCTCTTGGATGGTAGCGTGTGGAACCGAAGATCCGATCGCGGTCGGGGAACATCTTGACGAAGATAGGTAACGGGTCGGTGTCGACGATATTGGTTTCGATTTCCCGGGCTATGATTGACTGAGCCCCCAGTTCTTTGGTGGACTCGCTCGAGGTTGAAATGGTAACGACGCAGTGATCATCGATGAACCACGTGTGGGGCCCCTGAGCCCAGGAGTCCTTTCCGATACCAATGGGGGTGGCGTCGTATGGCCGCTGTCGCGAGAAATACCCGTAGGCGTCGGGCACGGTGGCGAACTGGCTGATTTCCACTGAAAGGGTCTCGCCGCCGACGTTGTAAGTTGTTCGGCTTTGGCCCACGAAGCTGTAGTAGCGCAGGACTGTCAGGCTGTGGCCCAGAGTGGTATCGTCGGCGGTTTCGGTGGCGGTAACCGTCTCCAGGGGCTTGAGGCGTTCGATTTCATAGGTAGGGTTGTCTGGCGGGAGGTATTCGTCAGCGAAGTAAGGCAGGTCTACCGGAGGTGGAAGCTGGTCTGTCTTGTCAGCTTCGGATTTGTCATCGGAACAGGCAACCAGGATGGTCAGAAGCAGCAGCGTCAGGGCGAAAAGGAGTTTACTCATAAGACATACAGTACGATAACGACAGTTAATAACCACAGGCTAACATCAAAGAGAATGGGTCTATCAGTGATAAGCACCCTCGTCGGGGAGCCGCCTCCCTCCTCTTTATGGATCAGGTAAAGATAACGGAAGACTCCGTAGAGGACAAACGGAATGGTAACGAACAGGTAGTCGGTACCCAGTTTGTCGCGAACCTCGGCGGAGAACGTGTAGAGCATATAGACAACCACCACCGAGGCGGTCACGATGCCGATGAGCTGGTCCAGGAGGTATGGCGAGTAACGTGACAGGATTGTCCGGTGCGACTCGGCGCCCTGGACATGGACCAGTTCGTGGCGGCGCTTGCCAAAGCCGAGGAACAGGGCGAGCAGCATAGTGTTTATGATCAGCCATTTCGAGGCGGGCACCTCGATAGCCACGGCACCGGCATAGGCGCGCAGCACGAAACCAACAGCGATGGTCATGACATCGAGAATGACGATATTTTTGAGCGAGAAACTATAGAGTATGTTCAGCAGGGCATAGGCCATCGCAATGGTCAGCAGTGACAGGCTGATCATGTACGCGACAGTGAAGCCGATACCCCACATGACGAGAATCATGACTACGGCCACGGTGGGCGGTACAGTACCGGCGGCGAGGGGTCGATTCCTTTTGATGGGATGCAGGCGGTCGCGTTCGCGGTCGACATAGTCGTTGAGGGTATAGACACCACTGGAGACGAGACAGAAAATGGCAACGGCGGCAAAGGCAACGCCGACCATTTCAATGTGGGCCAGTTCACCGGCAAAGACGAGTGCGGCCAGAACGACACCGTTTTTGAGCCAGTGGGTTGGCCTTGCCAGTTTTATTATCGCGCGAAGCATCGGCATAACATATGATTTCGGGTTGGGATATACAAGGGTATAAGAGTCATGACTTAGATCGACAAGTTTTGTTTTTGTCTGAGCCTATTTTGGACTATACTTGACGCATGCCACGATCACGTCGCCAAAAGGAACGCCAGGCGCACTACTGCCTGCTGGTAAATACGGCCTCGACTCGCTATTCCGCAGCCGCTATCAAGAAACTGACCGATCGTATACGTTCGGAGGGCAAGTACTTCTCGGTTCTGGAGCCGGACTCGGCGCTGGCGATGGCGGAGGAGGCTGAGAAAGTGGCCGGGCTCGCGCCGGGCGGCCAGAAGGCGCTGCCACAGTTTATCTCTCGCCGGGGCAAAGTGACGGCGCTGGTTGCCTGCGGTGGCGACGGCACGGTCAATCTGGTGGCGCGGGCAGCGGCAAGGGCAGGCCTGCCGGTAGGAATACTCCCCCTGGGTCGATATAACAACTTCGCGCGCTCGGTACTCAGCAGTCTTGACCGCGAACAGGCCGCTAGTGCCATACTGGGGCGGAAATACACGAAGGTCGATTACGCCGTAGCGGCTGGACTGCCGGTGTTTGGGTCGCTCGGGCTTGGTTTCGTTCCGGAGCTTGCCCGCGCTCTCGAAGGTCGCAAACCGCCCCGGCTAGCGTGGGGATGGGGCCAACTGGGCTCTAAGACGGCCGAGTCGACCGATCGTCGTGCCTACACTGTTCAGCTCGATTCCTACCGATTCGAGGTGTCCTCGCGGATGATCATGGTGAATCTGCAACCGTGGGCGCTGGGGCTGAATATCAGCCCGATATCGCTCTGCGACGACAAGCAGCTGGAAGTGCAGTTCGATGTGCTTGAATCTCCCAAACTGCTCGGCGATTACCTGCGGCTCACATCGCGCAATCGTTACTTGTACCGAAGTGATATTCGCCAGTATCGCGGCCGTCAGTTGACCATCTCCCCTGTCCAGGACCAGACGCTTTACCTTGATGGTGAGCTTCTTGATCTGCCCACGAACATCCTCGAGGTTCGATTTGCTGATGACCAGCTTCGCGTATTCTATTAGGAGAATCCAGGCGATGGTTCTGTTGGGGCTCTTGTGCACGGGTTGGGTCCATGCGGCCGAACCGGATACGACCGACGCACCACCGCCTGTCAGCGATGATACGACGGTTGTGGTCGATACGACTGTCGACCTGCCGGTCGTGGACAGTGCTGAAGCGCTGCCGGCAACGGTTGACACCACCCGCTTTGAGCCGGATGTCCAGCTTGACAATGCGGCGCCGGTGACGGACTCGACTAACTTTGAGCTCTATCGATATCAGAATCCTACGCTGGCGCTGTTTAAGTCGATGGCGCTACCCGGCTGGGGGCAGTTGGGCAACCGGGCGTATTTTAAGGCGGTGTTGTTTCTGGGGGTCGATGTGTTCTTCATTGCCTCGGCGCTGCATCATGGGCGCAAGGCCGGAGATTTCCGGGATCAGTATGAGGCTGCGGAGGACGTGGCGTTGCGGAATGCCTACTATGACTTGTATGAGGACAGCGCCAATGACCGCAATAAATTCACGTGGTACGCGGTGATCACGACGTTTGTGGCGATGTTCGATGCCTATGTAGATGCACACCTGTCGGGGTTTCCCGCCGATCGGGATCAGGATCGATTTGGTGTGGATGTGACGTCGTCGCCCGAGGGTGATCCGATGGTGTCATTGTCGATACGGTTCTAAGCAGGGTCAATCAGACAGAATGTAGTCACTGGCGCGTAGACCGTATTTGCGGGGGTCAATCATCCGGACGATCTTCCGTTTCTTGTGCTCCAGGTCGGACAGGTCCACCCATTCCGGGATATCAAGCAGACCTGATTCATTGCCAATGATGCGAACATATGGCCTCAAGGGGTTTTCTCTATTGGTGGCAACCACCAATGCAACCTCCCGAGTAGACAGCAGTACCATGGAACCTGGCGGATAGATACCGACCATGTCGATAAACAACTTGAGCAGCAGTTGGTCATATTTCTGCCCCTGCTGAGTGTGCATTCGACGGAGGGCTTCGGCCGGCGTGATCTTTTCCTTGATGTAGACACGTCCTGAAGTGAGCGCATCGAAGGTATCGGCGATGGTGACGATTCGAGAGAAGAGGCTTGGTCTTCTCTGATCGAGGACCTGTTGAGGATACCCGGTGAGGTCGGTGCCTAGATGGTGCTCGAATGCTGTCCGAGCGGCGCGTGCAGCATAGACATCATGCTCAATATGGCGAAGGATGGTCTTGGCACCGAGAAGGGGGTGTTGTCTGATTTGCTGCCAGTCGTTCTCGTTGAAGCGATCCGGTTTGCGGATCAAGTCCTCGGGGAGTTTGACTTTGCCGACATCGTGGAACAATGCGGAGAAGCCCAATTGCGAGAGTCGCGGGCGATCCAATCCGAGCTGTACTCCCAGGGTCAGGGCGTAGACACAAACGTTTGTAGAATGTGCGTAGGTGTAGTCATCGTAGTCACGAATGGCCGTGAGTTCGATGAGCGAGGATTCGTCTTTGAGAATGTGCTCGATCAGTCCCTGGACGACGCGTCGGGTTTTGGACATGTTCACTTCGCGCTCCGTGGAGGCGGAAAGAATGAGGTCTTCAGCCACGGCCATGGCTCGGAAAAAGGACTCGCGTGCTGAGCGGCGGAATCGCGCCCGGACGGCGTCAGAGAACGCCGGCAATTCTTCCTCAATCTGTTGCACGCTAAGTAGTTCGATTCCTTGAAGCGAGCATGTACGAACCCGCTCGGCGAGCTGTTCGACGTTTTCCTCGGTAACCCGGAGCCCTGCCAGGAAGACCACGAAGTCAATAAGATCCTGACGCTCCAGACGCGATGAAAACTTCACACCGGCCAAGCCGAGGAGTTTCCATTCGGTGAGGATGACATCGGCACCGACATTGCCAGCTTCATTGAAGCGAACCATCCGGTCATTGACGAAGAATCGACGTGACACTCGTTTGACGGTGATGTCACGGCGGTCAATTCGAAGGGCTCTCAGACGTTCAATGAAGGCGTCGGCCTGACGAGCAAACATGGCGTTGGTAGCATCGATAATCCGCGCCGTCTTGTACATAACGAAGAAGGCGTTCACCAGTCGTTCTTCTTCAGGACCGCCAAGGACGCGCGCCAACTCCACTTGAACATCGGATGACATCGCCTTATTCATGGTCAGACCCTCCTTGCCTGAGTGCCCTCAGAGCCAGGCGAGCTTGCCGCCTGATATCGCGGCGCCAGTATCTGGCGAGTTTCTCCAGCAGCTTCTCGGCCTCCGGACTCGGGTTTTCCACCAATGCCAGGAACGCAGACATTCGCTTTTCCTTTAGCTCCTTCTTTCTGAATGGGTTGAACGGTACTATCATTGCCTTGAGATAGTCCAGTGTGTCGACCCCACCGAGAGCCGAGTAAGTAACAAGTATCTGTCGTTGCTGTCCCGGGGTGAAGTGTGTGTTCAAGCGATCGTCATCGAGAATATCGGCAATGGCTGCAAAGGCTGAGTCGCTTCTCCTGCCCAGCAGGGCCTTCAATGCCTCATTCCTGAGGCGCTCATCGGGATCGAAAACCAATTCGTGCAGCATGGTAGTAGCAGTCTTGCAGGAGTTGTTCCGGACAGCATCGAGGACTTCGCGCCTGACCCGAAACTCCTCGTGGTGCAAAGCATGTCGAATGTGGCGGAGTGCCTTCTCGTCGCCAATGCGGCCAAGGATCATCACCGAGTTGCGTACCACAAACCAGCGATTGTCGTACATGGTTCTGGCGACAATGGCAATATTGTCGCGACCGACCAGGGCGAGGTAATCGCACAGAGTTTCGCGGTGGTGGCGGTGGTCGAAGACCCCAAGCAAGTCGGTGATAGCGGAAAGGGACTTCCAATCGAAGTTGCCAAGATAGCGCTTAAGCTCCTCGGCGCCAATCTGTTTGTTCCGGTTCATGGTTTCCGCCAATCGCTGCATGTGCTCCCGTGAGCCGATACCGCTTTGCACCTCCGCGATTTTGTCGGCCCATAGCTGGCGGTCTGTCTGTAGCTGCACACGAATGCTCGTCAGGTAAGTCATCAAACGCGTTGGTTGCAGTAGATCACCATCGTCAATCAGGCTCGAAATTGTCTTCTCGACAATTCCGAGCGTTTCACAGAACCCGCCAAATTCGATTTCCTGGCTGAGCATCTCCTGTAGAAGTGCGACGGTTGATTCCGCGGGGTCAAATCGACCGTCATCGGCGATTAGCTTTTCTATGCGCTGGCGCTCGGACTCGGTCAGGTTTATGCGATCGCCAAAGATGAGTGTGGTATCGTGTTGCGGGCTGGGGCGTTGAGAACTCACTGATCTATCACTGGCCTCGGTGGCAGTGGGGATATCGGACAGTGAGAGGCCGCTGTTGGAGACTGATGGTTCAGACGGGCTGTCGGCTTGTTTCTGATCCTCTGCTTCGAGGTCTATGCGAATCGGTCCGGACTCACTGAATTCGATCTCGTTGCAGGGAACATCTTCTCTGAACATCTCGAAGTATTTCTCAATATCATTGTCGACGAGATTCTCTTCGGAGTCATTCTGATGCGCGAGATAAGCCTCTAGATCGAAGTCATCATCGTACACGGATAAGGAGATATCCTCGACAGTATCGATCTCGAAACCGCTGATATTGGCCTCCCAGATCTCGGCGGCCAAATCGGTTGTGCGATTGGCGTTATTGAGGCAGTCCCGAAAGACGTCGATCAGGCGATCAAGATCGGAGGCGGTCATGGTGGAGGTGAAGGCGAAGTTTGTGATACCTGTGTGGAAGAACAGTCCCGCGAGAGCCTCATCGCGGGAGCGATCGAAGTAGACGACATCGTGTTCCCAGTTGAGTTTGTCGGCCTCGACAGTGATTCGTATTTCGTCGTGTTTATCGAGTAGTGCCAGCAGGTCTACCGCAAGGCGCTGCTTTTGTGCCTTCGGCAGCGGGTTGTTTTCGGGATAGGTGGCGACCACTTTGATCACCTTAAGGAAATCCCGAAGTAGTTGCC
>WJKG01000311.1 GCA_014729205.1 candidate division GN15 bacterium
CTCTACCGGTCACTCGAGATGGTGGCACAGGTGGCCTTCTGGGAGGAGTTCGGGTGCTCGACTACCAAGTTTCCGGTGAAGAAGCTGGATGCGAAAGTGCAGAGGGTGTTGTTTTCAGACTGCGACGAGCTGAGTGTCGTGGACATTGGGTCCCGCAAGGCCTTCAGGGTGCTGGAGATGATTGGTCACGAACGGGGGAAGAAGTATGTCGAAAATGACAAGCACTTCAGAGACGTGCTTGAGAGAAGGAATCAATCGATTCTGGCCCACGGGACTGTAGCACTTGATGACGAGGCCTTTGCCAGGCTGTACGGTTACATCACGGGAGCCTTCGAGCTAATGCCCGAGATCGAGTTCTCGAAGTTGGACTTCGCCTCGGTATTCACTCTTGGCATGGAGTACCTGGAGATGCTTGTTGATGATTGAACCGAGTCCGCTTAGGTTGGCCGCAGTGCAAGTAACGGCGGTCGTGGAGCGCCCGATCTGGTGGCAGTCGTTTCCGGGGAGCGTGATCCACGGCGTGCTGGGGCACCGGCTGAAGCTGGGTTCGTGTGTGGTGCCACACCGCAACTGTAAGCGCTGCTATCTGGTGCACGACTGTGCTTACGGTCAGTCGTTCATCTCGCCGGTACCCGAGGATTCTGAGCGCATGCGGCAGTATCCGCAGACACCGCATCCGATTCAGCTGGCGGTGTTTCCCTGGGAGGAACAGCGACTATTGCCGGGGTCGGAATTGACGATAGCGCTGACGCTGTATGGCTGTATGTCCGGGAGTTTGCTCAAGATACTGCTGGCGCTACACGATGCTCTCAGCGGCGGCGTAGGGCGTGCTGAGCGGGGCGAACGGGGGACGGCCCGGATGTTGGCCGTGACAGATCGGGTTACAGGTCGGCGGTATGACTGGATGGACCTACAGCGATCGTATACGCCTCCGGCAGAGCCGATCGTGTTGGGCTCGCTCGGCAATGGAGATCAGCCGCGAGATATTGAGATAGAGTTCAAGACCCCTGTGCGATTGCGTACTGGCGGCAGGATGAACTTCGAGCCGACATTGCCGGACCTTGTTTCGAACCTGAGCCGCCGGCTTGCCAACCTGGAGTATTTCTTCGGCGATGGAGACTGTGTGATCAACCGTGGGGAGGTGTTGGATCAGGCGTCTGAGGTTGCGGCCAAGATCGATGTCGCTAAGGTGCCGGGGATACGATACTCAGCCCGGCAGAAGACGACAGTGGCGGTGTCAGGGTTTGTGGGCCGGGTGCGCGTCCCGGCGTGCCCTGCTGAACTGGCGCGTGTCCTTGAGCAGGGGCAGTACACGGGACTTGGCAAGGGTACCACGATGGGGTTGGGGTGGATAGAGGCTGTGCATCGGACCGAGTAGCCACAGCTATGACTTTGCAGCCTCGTAGTTATGTCAGTATTGCGCCCATTTGGGTTTGGATCGCCCGGACTTGTGATCGATGATACAGAATTGAAGAGAAGCTCCGAGCCATTGTATGGCTTGAGTGACTGGGTTATAGTACGAGTAGCCGCAGTAGCATACAAGAATGGTGTCACATCAGACTGTCTGTGCAGTATGCTCGCCTCCTTACAAGCGGTGTGACTACTGCAGGATTGTCTCGATCTTGCTCAATAAAGTCTGAGCGCGGTAGGGTTTGCGAAGGTAACCGGCCGGGGAGAGCCCGGCAAGCTTGTTCTCCAACTCGGCTACTCGCAGCCCGCTGCAAATGAGAACCTTGACGCAGCTATTGATTCGCTTCAGCTCTTTGAGGACTTCCTCGCCACCCATCAGCGGCATCGTCATATCGAGCACTACCGCTGCGATCTGGTCGACCAGCGAGCGGTACCTCTCCACTGCTTCGAGACCATTGCGCGCGACGTGAACTTCGTATCCAGCCCGTCGGAGAATGGTGCTGCCAAGCTCGCGCACGACGGAATCATCATCGACCAGCAGTATGGCCCTCCGGCGGGTCGAGGACGTCCCCGTGTCGGTACTGGCGGTGCAGTTGTCCAATTCCAGTTTGTTGGGCACTTTCACGGCAACAGGAAGATAGATGCGAAAACAACTTCCCACCCCGGGTTCGCTCTCCACTTTCAAGGCGCTCTTGTGCTCCTTGATGATCTGCAGGATGGAAGCCAGGCCGAGCCCTCGACCTTCCGGTCGGGTCGTGAAGAAGGGATCGAAAATCCTGGCAATGGTCTCATCGGTCATGCCACGACCAGTGTCACTGATTTCGACGAGGGCGTACGAGCCAGGCAGTAACTGCTTACCGTAGTGGCACGTATCGAGTTCCTGTTGGGAGATCTCCAGGACGTCAGTACGAACCGTAATCACACCCCTGTTTGCGGTTAATGACTGTGATGCATTCGTCAGGAGATTCATGATGATCTGCTGGATCTTGATACGGTCAGCCTTGATGACTACCGGACTTGATGAAAGCCGACGCCGAAGCGTCGCTCCTTTGGGCAGCATTGTCTCAATGACTCGTGCCGTATCATCCGCCAGCTGTGAAAGGTCAAACTCGTTTGTTCGAAGGTGTCCCTTGCCGACATGCGCCAGCATCTGATCAATGAAGCCAGCGGCGCTTTCAGTGATATGGACTGTGCGCTCGAGACGCTCTCTTATTTCGGAATCTGCTGGCAGATCATCAAGCGCGATATTGACATTCCCCAGTATAGCGGTGAGCATGTTACTCAAATCGTGAGCCAAGCCACCAATCATCAGGTGGAGCGTTTCCTGCTCGCGACATTTCGTCAGTTCCACAAGTAGTCGCTGCTGTTCGCCGATCGTGTCACGAATCTCGGTGATGTCGCGGTTGACAGTGCGACGGCCCGCGAATTCATGATCGACATCATAAACAGGGTGACAGCGATGCTCTATCCACTTAAGGGTGCCATCTTTGGTCATAATCCTGAACTCGATACTATGTGGCTCGTCGTCCTTGAGTTGTTCTGTGAAATGCTGGAGTACCTTCACGCGATCGTCCTCGTGTATGATTTCGAAGAAGAGTTGTGGCCGGTCGGCGAACTCCTCGATGTCATAACCTGTGACCTTCATGCACGCCGGGGACATAAGGCGGATGTCGCCCCAGGGCCCACGACAAAATTCCCAATCCTGGGTCGATTTGGTCACCAGGTCGTAGGGCAATTCATTGTTCGAACTCTCCGAGTGCAGTCGGCTACCTATTATGGAGGCGATCGACCAGAGGCTGTCTCCGTCGGTATCACTCCATCGGTGTGACTGACTGGTGTGGAACATGGCGATGAGGCCGGAGACCCGGTCCCGTTGGCGGATGGGAGCAAGAAGAAACGACGCGATCCCAAAACGGTCCAGCGATGCGTGCACGGTTGCCGGCAGATCGAGATCGGCCCCGCTCAGAACGGTGTCACCGGTGGAACAGATTGATGTTAGGTGACCCGTCATCCAGCCACGAACGGACTCAAAATGGAGCGGGCCCTGCTGGTCTTTCGGCCAGTGAAGGCAAATTCTCCTGATCGGCTCTGGCAGCGTGGGATCATCGGCAGTCACCACGGTTGCACTGGTAGCGCCACTCGCTCGGGCCAGGCTGCCAAGGACGAGAGGCACCTGAGTCAGCCAGTCGTTCCTGTGCAGCAGGTGTTGGACCGCGGTCCGTACAGCCTGGGTATTGCGGCTATTGGTGTCTTGCGTATCGTCGCCCGAACCACCCTCGCTGTTACGACTATCGTGCCGAGCGTACGTGTCCGGGGATTGGCAGTTCGAAGGGGGGTAATGCCATGCCCCTAAACGGCAGGACAAATCCACGAGTGAGTACTCCGGTCGGAGGCTAATGAGTACAGCCAGCACTACCAAGAACAGTGCCAGCAAGCCGTTAAAAGCTAATAGGCCTGTCGTAACCGTCGTTGCCTCACAGGTGGCTTGGGTCACAAGCAAGGTAACAGACAAAGCGGCGATACCAATCGCGCTTGTGCAGGTTGCCGTTTTCATGGGGTCGGAACTTTCGCCTTACTACTTTCCTAAAACTGTACTGCGCCTGCCCGGACGTGCCTGATGTGCCTTCTGTGAGGTAACCGTTTGGCACTAAGCCCCCCTCTGACAGCCTCGAGTCCGCGCATCAACACCCTTACAATGCTGCATCGGTAGAATGCAAACAAGTTTGAACAGTATTTATAATGTTTTTCAGATAAGGGCTGTACACGTCAGTCATCATGTCCTATCTTGTATGAAGGTATTGGGGAAGTGTATGCACGGGATTCTCGGGGTTTTTGTTGACCGACTCAGCCTTCTTTAGCTTGTATACGGGACTTTCCTGCAATGGGTGGGAGTCGCCTCCACGTGTACCTCGCTCCTTATGAAGAGGAAACTGCGGCATGAAAATGACCGAACGATCCTTGAAGGTCCTTGTGATTGATGATGACCCTGATGTCGGGCAGTTTCTGACAGAGTTCCTTTCTCGGCGGGGATATTCGGTTACCGTTATCAGTGATCCGGAAAAGGCCCTTGAGGCCCTGAGTACGGAGATGTTTCAGATTGTGTTGCTTGATATAGTAATGCCCAAGCTCGATGGCCTTGAGGTGCTAAAACGAATTCGTCAGAACGATTCCGATATTTGTGTGATTATGCTCTCTGGACATCCGACATTCGAGCGGGCTGTACAGAGTTTCAAGGACAAAGCGTTTGATTTCATCACCAAGCCATTCGAGATCAATGATCTCACCAGCGTCCTGGAAAGAGCGGCTGAGCACTACGGGTTTGTGTCCGACCTGAGCGATCGCGCCTGCAGACAGATTGCAGAGAAGATCAAGGATAGCCGTCAGCGTCTCAGTCTGAGCATGAGACAACTGGCAAGCCGGGCAGGAATATCGCCATCGCTGGTTTATCAGATCGAGCATTGCCAGACGACGCCTTCATTGACGACCGTCTGCCGACTGGCGGTGGCGCTGGGGCTGAGGCTGGAGGATCTATTCGAGGGTTTATAGAAGAAGTCATTGTTCCCCGGCCGATCTTGAGAACAAGGTTGACAACGCGGGAACAAGTCGCTAAGCAACTGCTGTTTCTACCCGATATCAAGCAGCAGCTTGTGTCTTGCGTCGCTCAAGACGAATGACACAGTCTGGTTTTGAAGGTTCAATCGCAGTTGATTGAACTGCAGCGCAAGCTGACCGGGATCATCATCGGAATCTCCACTGCCAACTGAATCCGATGCTGCCGTGCCGAGCTTTGGGCACGGTTGCACTGGCATGTCACCAGTCGCAACGGTGATACAGCCGCGTGCTTCCCTGGCCTGTCCAGGGCTGCCTTGCTTACAGCGGGACATGGCTTGTTGAGGATGTTCGACTGGCCAGGTCAAGAAGTGAATCAAAAAGGTAAGGTATCTGATCTAATTGCCGAGTCTTTACAACGACGAAGGAGAGTGTTGACAGAGGTTGCACTGTGGAAATTTGTCAACAGAAGGATGATCAGGGATGAGTATTGTTTACTACGGCTTGAATGGCAAACTGGTGGCGTTGAGTACCAAGGCGGCGAGCCTGCTCGGTGGTACCCCGGGCGAC
>WJKG01000312.1 GCA_014729205.1 candidate division GN15 bacterium
CCGTATCCACAGCGACCGCATCCGCCGAAGCCAGCACTGCACCCAGTTTGTACGGCCGACCAGCCGAGGGACCATCGCCCTCCATCGCAACCACCGCATCCATGATCGTCAACTGCGGCTGCACCGCCGAAAAAACATCCACAATCACCTGCGAGAAGTCCCGCGGACGAGGCGCTGATTTATGCCAGATAGCCTTGCGAAATCCCGGAATTGCCCCATACATGTTCTTCAGCGCCCCTGAAAGCAACGTCAGCGTATGCGTCTTGAGCTTGGGTAGATTAATGACGAGGTCAGCCTCGAGAACGGGCCGGGCAACATGAAATACGCGCGTATCAATTGCCACCGATTGGCTCCCCGAGGCCTCGAAATTGATCAGCTCAAACCCCTCATCCTGGGCCCGTTCCCAAAGTCCCGTTTCGCGCCAGACCTTCTCTATCTCCCACTTGACGGCCGATGGCGAGTCCCCCACCAAGACCCGTGCCCCGCGGGCCTTTACCTGACGAGCAACGGCCGCCACCAACTCCGGATGAGTCGTGACGGCCTTGTCCGGATGACGGGGCGATAACATATTTGGCTTGAGCAGAACCGTCATCCCCGGGCGAACAAACCGTTGCCAACCGCCAAGCGACCTGACCGCTTCGGCAACTGCATTTTCGATCAGGTCCGGGTCGTAACTATCAGCCGGAGAATAGGCTACTTGTGAGACTAAGTCGGTATCCATGCTGCATATGGTACGGCAGGAAATGTGGAGACAATTGAATCCGAGCCACTCAATACCCAGCCGCCAGCAACCGGGAAATGGCCGCCTCGACCCGATTCACGGTGACCAGCCGCATGCACTGCATAAACTCTTCCCCCTTGAGCGGGCACGTATTCTTCACGCAGCTGATACACTCCAGATCGGCCAGATATACCAGCTCTTTGCGCGGCGTTACCGGCGAGGTCTCATTCGGATTGTCGGCCCCCGAAAGCACCACCACCGGCGCCCCCACGGCCGCCGCCAGATGAGCCGGTCCGGAGTCGTTGCCCACGAAGAACATAGCTCGCGACAACACCGCCGCTACCTCCCGAAGTGTCGTCTTGCCGGCCAGATTGACCACGCTGCCCCCCCCCGCCTCCGCAATCTTCTCCCCCTCGGATTCGTCATCGGGGCCGCCAATCAACACCACCTTGATCTGCCGTTCAGCCACTGTCCTCTTGGCCAGTTCAGTGTAGTTCTCCGTCCCCCACCGGCGGGACTCCGCCACCGCGCGATGTGCAAACACCGCGTACGGCTCGTCCTCATTCACACCAAACCGCACCAGCAGATCGTTGGCCCGCCCAAGATCCTGATCATTCAAGAACAGTTTGGGCGGAGTGAACGTCAAATCCACTCCCGCCCCGCGTCTCAGAAGATTGAAGTAGGTCTCGCTGCGGTGCGCTGAACTGAGCGGCACCGGCAACGGCAGCGGCTTGTTCAAGAGCAACCGCCGCCCGTCGGCAATATACCCGATCCGCTGATCCACTCCGGCCAGCTTGAACGCCGATGCGGCCCCGAACGAGGGTGGCAGGATATAGCCAATATCATAGTCCCCCGGCGCGATAATGTCCTTGATCTTCATCACCGCCACCAGACCGTGCACATAGCGCATCGGAATCGTCAGTAATGTGTCAATTGAAGGATTGCCACGATACACATCCGCCAGGTTCTCCGGCACCAGTACCGTGACCTCGCTCCCGGGATATGCCTCGCGGGTCTCGTTGACCATGGGCAGCGCCATGATACAATCGCCCAGATGATTGGGCGAGCGAATAAGGATCTTCTTGGCCATTAGGCCGAATACTTGCCCTCAAGAGCGATTCTGTCAAGAACATACTGCTTGAGCTCTTCGAGATACTTGTCCCGTGTCTCCAGAAAAGCCACCCGGGACTCAATAAACTCAATCTCAGAGATCTGCCCGTCATTGAACCGGTATTCCGCAATCTTCAGCCGCTCATTGGACAAATCAATCTGCTTGCGCAGTACTTCCAGTTTGCGATAGCCGACCTCGACCCGGCTCACCAGATTCGTGATCTCCGCGCGCGCCGACTTCTGAGCCTTTTCGAACTCCAGGCGCTTCTTGTCCGCCGCTATCTCGGCCGCCCGAACCTGGGCACTCGAAGCCCCGCCATCGAACACCGGAAATGTAATGTCCAGTGATATTCCCCACGAGGACGTCTTGATCTGGTCTTTATCGTCGCGGTCATCAGCATCCACCTCACCGCGGCCAAGCGAGTAGCTCGCCCGAAGGTCCCCGTTTATCCCCAGCGATGAAGCTTCATAGTCGGCCGAACGTTCGGCCTTCTCCCATTCAATCCGGGCCCGCCGTATCGGAATCGACTCCTCCCAGGCCTTCAGGTAGGCCTCCTTCTCCCCATCGGCCAGCCGCTGCGGGAAGGGAATCTGCAAATCCAGCTCCTCGGTCACATCCAGGTCGAGCAAACTGGCCAACTCGCGGTTCCTCTCGGCCGCCTCGTTGTCCGCCCCCACCAGCTCCAGCTCAGCATCAATTCGCTCCGAGGCCGAGATCAACCAGTCCTCCTCGCTGAGCACCTTGTCCTGCAGCTTCACCGAGTCGATCGCCGCCTGCAATCGCGCCGACCGAAGTTTCGCGGACGCAATTTCCTCTTTCAACTCCGTCTGCAGCACACCGAAATACGCCTCCGCAATCTCCGTCTTCAGCGACGCCCGGTCTTCCACCCGCTGTAACTCCGCCAGGTGGAAATCGTCACGGCTGTTCTTGAGCGCATACCGGTTCTCCGACGGCTTCAATACGGGTTGCGTCAGATCGAAATCGAAAAACCCGCGAAGCGTCGTCTCGTCTATGCGCACGTCAGTGCTCCCCCATAGCGGATAGCTCGACTCGTTGTTCAACAAATTCGCCCGCGCCGTCAATTCTCCCCCCGTGAACAGACTCTGTTTCAACTGGATATTCGAGGTGATATCAAGATCCGAGGTCTTCACCGTCTCCTTCGTCGGCTGCCCCCACAACCGGAATGACTGCTCCGAGGTAAACGATGGCAGCGACGAGTTGATCGAAATCTCTGGTACGTAGAACGTGATGCGTTCAGCGTAGTATTTCCGCTCAGCCACCTCCAGATCACCCTGGATAATTGCCCCGCGACTCGACTGCCCCACACCGAGTTGGAGTGCCTCCACAAACGTCAATTCCCGTGCACCGACAGAACCGGTAAACCACATCACCAGAAGCCCCACCACCAGAACCAATGTCAAACATCTCACCGGAGAAACTACCATATCTGCTATCCTCTCAACACCTTATCTTCTCCGACACCCGCCTGGCAAACTCGCCGCGGGTCCAGTGCTACTCGTATCGCAATGCCTCAATTACATCCAAACGGGCCGCCTTGCGCGCCGGGTACAAGCCGAAACCGATCCCAACCGCCGTGGATACGCCGACCGCCAGCACAATCGAGAATACGCTTACGATCGTCGGCCACTCCGCGTAGAACGAAATCACCTTCGCCAACAGCAGCCCGAGCGCAATCCCGATAGTACACCCAATCAGGCAGATTATCACCGCTTCTATCAAAAACTGACGCATGATATCCCCCTGGCGGGCCCCTACCGCGCGACGGACGCCAATCTCGCGCGTTCGCTCCAGCACCGTCGCCAGCATAATATTCATGATACCAATACCACCAACCAAAAGCGAAATCCCGGCAATTGCCCCCATCACTATATTGAAGATCTGCTGTGTCTTTTGCGTCTGCCGAAGCAGCGACTCCGGCACCACGATTTCATAGTCATTCACACCGAAATGCCGGCGCGACACAACGCGCTCCACCAGCTTCGTAACCGCCTGCACATACTGCAGATCAGTCACGGTAATCGTCAACTGGTCAATCTCAGGAACATTGAAATTCTGCGTCTGAATCGTGGTCGACGTCCCCCACCCGCGAGATTCCTGGGTCATACCGAACCCGGGGTAGTAGCGATCCATCTTCTTCTTGGCGGTCGAAAACGGAATATACACGTCTTCATTGAGGTTCTTCAGCTCGAACCCCTCAACCTTGCCGCGCCCGATGTACTTATCCGCCATCACCCCTACCACCGTGAAGTCCAGATCACCTATCCGTACCGTCTGACCCAGTGGATTCTCAAACGCAAATAGCTCTTTCTTCGTCGCGGCCCCCAGAATACACACCTGAGAGAAATCCTGCATGTCCCGATCAGTTATGAACCGCCCATCCTCAACCTCGATCGACGAGCTGTATACATAATCCGGCGTAGTCGATACTACCCTCGCCGAGGCTTCATGCGAGCCATAGAAGATCGTTCGGGGACGTTCGAAGCGCTGAGGTACGATATTCGCCACCATCTTATCGAACATGGCAATGTTCTCCGCATCCTCCAGCGTCAGTCCCGGAGAACGCGCCAGTCCGACTTCGGAAGACACCTCATCATCAGGCGCTTTGGCTTTCACGATGACGTTGTTGATGCCCAGAATAGAAATCTGCTCGAGTGCCTCGCGCTTGGCCCCCTCGCCAATCGACAGCATCGCGATTACCGCCCCCACGCCGAAAATCACCCCCAGCATGGTGAGAATCGTGCGCAGCTTGTGAGCCCAGAGCTGGTCCAGAGCGACATGGTAAATACCCAGGTATTCCATGGCCGACTGTCTACTGCCCGCGACGTCCACTACCACGACCCTTGCCCGAGCCACCCGGACTTGACTTGTTAATCTCCGGCTCTGTCGCCTTGTCACCCGGCAGGCCCTGCTCATCCAGCGTCGGGTCTACCAGACAAATCTCTTCGCCCCCGTCCAGACCGTCGACTATCTCGATCGACATATCATTCCGGCGCCCCACATCCACTTCGCGCTTCTTCTTGTTCGACAGGTAGACAACAGTCTCGCCCTCTCGTTCAAACACCGCCTCCAGCGGCACCGAAACCACATCGGGCACACGCTCGACCACGATCTCACACGAGGCGGACATACCAGGCTTGAGGTGGTCATCATTGTCGGAAATCAGCACCTCGACATCGAAAACATTGATCTTCGAGGAATAGTCCTTCTTGCGTGCCAGCGTACTCTTGGAAATAACTTGGCCGTGATACTCTTTGTCCGGCAACGCGTCCAGCTTGACAATCACTTCCTGCCCGGTGTCCACCTTGTTGGCGTCTACCTCGCTGACGGTCGTCTTGACAATCATCTCCGACAGATCCGGGATATTCACCAGTCCCTGCCCCGGCCACGGCGAGTCACCCTCCTGGACCTTGCCGCGCGTGCCACCCTTCCATATCTCCAGATAGACCACAAGTCCCGGCAACGGGGCAAACATCGTCAACTGATCCAACTCGCGCTGCGCCAGCCGGACCTTGTCTTCGGCTCGCTCCACCTCAACCTCGGACTTCTCCACGTCCCCTTTGAGCTGTTCCAGC
>WJKG01000313.1 GCA_014729205.1 candidate division GN15 bacterium
CCTGGCAGACCGCTCTCTCGAACTGAAGAAACAGGATGAAATCGGCGGCGGCTTCGAATCGGCAAACTACACTACCAAACGCATCTGGGCCGAGGCTCCCGATGGCGCCCGTGTCCCCATCTCCATGGTCTATCGCACAACAACCGCCGACAGCACCCCGGCGCCTTTGTACCTGTACGGGTATGGATCCTACGGCATCACTATGGATCCCTATTTCTCCTCCGGACGCCTTACCCTGCTTGACCGGGGATTCGTTTTCGCCATCCCGCACATCCGCGGCTCCGATGCCATGGGACGCCCCTGGTACAATGCCGGCCGTCTGCTCAACAAGCGGAACACCTTCACCGACTTCATTGCCTGTGCCGAGCACCTTATCGAGGAAGGTTATACCACCAGCGACCAGCTCGTAATCGGTGGCGGCTCAGCCGGCGGCTTGCTCGTCGGCGCCGTGACCAACATGCGCCCCGATCTGTTCGAGATCGTCGTGGCCGAGGTACCCTTTGTCGATGTCATGAACACCATCATGGATTCCACCATGCCTCTTTCGGTGATCGAATACGATGAGTGGGGAAACCCGTATGAGAAGGAGTACTTCGACTACATGATGTCCTATTCACCGTACGACAACGTCACCGAACAGGACTACCCGCACATGCTAATCATGACCGGCTACAATGACACCCGCGTAATGTACTGGGAGCCGGCCAAGTGGGTCGCCAAACTGCGCGCCCACAAGACCGACAACAACCGACTGGTGCTCAAAGTGAACATGGCCGGTCACGGCGGCGCGTCCGGGCGCTACGACGCGCTCAGGGAGCAGGCGTTTGAGTACGCCTTTGTCCTCGACGTACTCAACATGCGCCACTGACTTATGGCGCAGACACAACCGACTTCGCAGATTGCAATATCCGCCCTGCACACAGGCAGGATCCCGTTCTCGGGATCCTGCCATCTTCACACCAGGACCAACACCACTACTTCTTCGTCAGATCATACGTCACGATGAACCGGCAGTCCCCCGAGGGACACCAGTTCTCGACCGAACTCAGGGTGAGGTGGTACGTACTGTCAACCTTGCGGATCTTCCCCACATAGTCGGTGGTGTCATATTGTGTGCAGACACACCCGGGCCCGTTGCCACGAGTCCAGTCGTTGATCTTCACCAGCTCCACCGTCATTGTGGACCATACCGTTCCCCTCCACTCGGTGTAGAAATGATCCTCGCCAATCGTCACCGATCCGTCAGCCTCGGCGTCCCAGACCAGTCGCGTACTGGGAATAAACAACGTGTCCGCGCCATCGATATCGCAACTACCGGCCTTGACAATTGTCACCGAACCCATCCAATCCCCCTTGAACTGGGTGGCATTTATCGGTTGTATGCCGTTACCGCTACTGCGTTGGACAGTTTCGGTCCCACTGCATGCAGCCAGGACGATAAGCGCCATCAGCAGAACTGTGCCTGCTACCAGAGAAACCTTCGCGTGAGTCATAAAAAACTCCCCGTCTTGAAAATGAACCCTGCCCCGGGGGCCATAGCCCCGAGCCACCAACTAACGGATAACCAAAGATCACCTGTGTGAGGTGCTCATGCTCAGTGCCTTCGGCTTGTCCCGTATTCTTGTGCTCAGCGTGCCTGTGATACTATACAGAAGAAAGACCGTTTACTCAAGTATAATCGGTAACAACCCCCACACCGGAGTCATCACAATGACCGCTGCCCCTGACCACCGAGGTTGCTGAGCGCAGGCTCCAGCCCGCTTGTGGCGTGCCTGCTGTTCATATGGGCAGCAGGCCCAACCATTCGGTATCGCTGAATCATGAGGTGCCCCAGCCCACTGGTGGGAATTGGCGCCAGCCTGAACCCGCGGCAGCTCACGCGTCGCTGGGATTCTCCCTTTAATCGCCACTTCTGAGCAATGTCACCCTCTCCGGTTTCGATAAGCAACATCGTCAGCACGAACACCATCGCCTACGGCTGCAGTACCGTGCTGTACTTCAACATCCACGTCACCGTGTCTTTCATATTCCCCACCTTACCGATCAGCAGCTTCTCGCGGCGGTCGTAATAGTCCAGACACGTCCCGCATGAGTGAATCTCCGCCCCCTTGCTCTCAAACTCGCGTAACAGCTCAATCACCTGCGAACCTTCGGTACTCAGATAGATCCCACTATTCATCAGGAGTATCCGCTCGGGTGTCGTCCCCGACTCCAGCAGCATCGCAAGAAACGACTTCATCAACTTCTCGCCCAGATCGGGCTCCCCCTCACCGAGTCCCGAAGATGTCAAAAGCAGCAGTGTATCGGTGTTAACGGCCATTTGTCGTCCTTTCGTGTAGTTGTTGTGTCTATATTCCGAGCAATCTACACATATCCGCAGCAATTGCAAGTATCCCGTTCGCGCTCTCTCGTGGGCGGCAACCTGCTCGCCTGCGCCGGCCAATCATACGCCAGCCCCCCTAAATTGTCTTGACAGATCAAATTAGTCCACTATTATAAGCTCAGGCGCTTGTGCGCCGTCCCCGTCCCGAGCAGCAACCACCAAACCGGATACCGGACCATGAAAACAATGCCAATACGTATCACCATCCTCGGCATAGCCCTGCTCCTGACGGCCTCGCTCCGTGCTGAGCCGCCCAGTTACATTGTCACCGAGATCACTCACAATGGCGAAGCAATCGCCGTGCTTGGTGAGCTTGATATCAACGACAACAACCAAATACTCATCCCCAACTCCAACTTCGGTACCTGGGACGCCCCGGCCCGTATCTGGGACCCCAACGCTGACTCCCTCATTGGGATTACCTACTCCAATGACTACTACATCACCTCCGCCTACGGTATCAACAATACAGCCCAGATCACGGGTGTCGCCCGCCAGGAAGATCCGTGGCACACCCATGCGTTCATCACTGAAAACTATGTCCTCACCACCAACCTGCCACCGCTTGCTCCAGCCCACGAAGGTCCCACCTGTATGGGTAGCTGGGGATTCGACATCAACAGTCTCGGGCAGGTCGCCGGCTACAGCAACCTGCCTGACAGTGGCCAGCGAGCCACCGCCTGGTTTAACGGGAGCCCAACGTACATCGGCATTCTGCCCGAGCACGAACCGGTGCTCGACGGCGATGCCGCCGGCAGCCAGGCCTACGGCATCAGCGATAACGGCAAAGTGGTCGGTTTCTCCGATCTGACAACGACCGAGCCACCGGCCGGACGCGGCCCGCTGGGCTTCTTGTGGGACAACGGCACCATGACCAGAATCCCGCCTCTTGCCGCTGATTTCCGTTCCAATGCCCGGGCCGTCAACAACGCCGGCCAGGTGGTCGGCAGCGCCTGGGGGCGTCAGGACGACACCCAGTACGAACACGCCATTCTCTTCGAAAACGGCAGCACCCGGGATATCCACGGCGATGTTCTCGGCTTCCTCAACTATAGCGAGGCCTGGGACATTAACGAATCCGGTCAGGTCGTAGGCGCCTTCAAAACTGCCACCAACCTTGCGGTCGGCGCCTTCCTCTACCACGAGGGAACCACCTACCTGCTGGACAGCCTGATTGTCAATGCCCCCCAGGGCTTCCCGGGAGTCGACCTGGCCTTTGCCATCAACGAAAGCGGCGCCATTGTCGCTCTCGATGTCAACCAGTTCGGCAGCAACCATGCCTACCTGCTCACCCCTGCCGTTGACGGCTACATTGTCAATTCCACCAGTGACGCACCCGACAATGACCTCTCCGACGGTATCTGCAATACGGGCGGACCCATGATCAACGGTCAACCCGAATGCTCCTTCCGCGCCGCGATCCAACAATCCAATGCCCAGTTCGGCAAAGACAAAATTACCTTCGATATCCCCGCCGCACCCGTCCCGACAATCACTGTCGACAGCGCGCTTCCCGATGTCGCCGACTCGGTCAGCATCGATGCCACCACCCAGCCGGTCGGCGGTCGTGTCATTGTCGATGGATCCCAACTCTCTCAGGGAAACGGCCTTTCCATTACCGGCGGCAACAGCTCTGTCATGGGCCTGACCATCTCCGGCTTCCCGGGCCATGGCATCGCTATCTCAAACGGCCATCGGAATAGCATCACGCAGAACATTCTCGGCAGCGACAGCACCGAACCGGCCAAAGCTACCCTCGGCAATGCTGGCACCGGTCTGGTCATCCTGACCGATAGCAACGAGGTCTACGCCAACCGGATTCGCGCCAACGGTACCGCCATGGACACCGCCGGCAACACCGGCCACGGTATAGAAATCAGCGGTTCGTACAACATCATCGGCAGCGCTGAACCGTCAGACGCCAACACCATCACCGGCAACTACAACGCGGGCATATCTGTTGATCAGGGCCTCTCCAACACCATCCGACGCCAGGTCATCTATGACAATGGCGGTCTTGGTATCGACATCTATCCGCTCGGTATCAACCCGAACGACAGCCTCGATTCCGACTTCGGCCCCAATAACGCCCAGAACTACCCTGTTATTGACTCGGTAGTTGACTTCGGCTCCCACCAGACCGTCTATGCGCAACTCTGGAGCTTGCCCAGTCACTCGTTCACGGTTGAATACTACATCTCCAACGAATGCGATCCCTCCGGTAACGGCGAGGGCAAGGAGTCTGTCTGGACATCCTTGATGAACACCGATCTCAATGGTCACGCCGTCTTCCAGGCGGACCTCTCCAGTTACTCGGCCGACAGCCAGTACGTCACTCTCACTGCTACTTCCGAGAGGGGCAGCACCTCCGAGTTCTCTCCCTGCTGGCCCGGCAAGTACCTGCTGGTCCTGGATGGCAACGAATCCCCCATAGCCGACTACCAGTTTGCCCTGTCGAAGGTAACCAATGATCCTCCGAACTTCACCGAGACCCTGCTGGACACTGTCACCACCGACTCCACCGGCATGATC
>WJKG01000314.1 GCA_014729205.1 candidate division GN15 bacterium
GCCCCAAAGATCCAGTCCACCTGCTCATCATCCCCCATGAGGTCTACCCGGACTTCTATCGCACACCACCGGAGGTGATGAGCATGCTGATGGACACGGCCCGGATGGTCGCGGATCGCCTTGGCATTGCCGGTCATTTCCGGCTCGTAATCAACAATGGTTATAGGCAGGAGATCAACCACATCCACGTGCATTTCTTGTCGAACCGTGGCGCCGATCGCCTAACCTGGCTCGAGGGTTAGCGAGTCACACCAGACAGGCCTTGTAACCCGCGGTTGATCAATGGGATACACAAACGATGCGATAGTTAGCAGATTCGCGAGTAATCATTTGACAATTGAAGATAAGCGTGTAAATTTCCGATAGATGAAAGTATGTCTAATCTCAAGCGCTCGAGAGGAGGTGTCGCTGTTTGACCGGAGTTAAGGTTCGGGACGATGAGTCCTTTGAACGCGCCTTACGTCGATTTAACAAGTTCTGCGAAAAGACGGGAATCTTGACCGATATCAAAAAGCATCAGCATTTTGAAAAGCCGTCGGAAGCCCGCAAGCGTAAACTGGCCGCCGCCAGGCGGAAAGCACGTCGGGCTCGCATGATGGAAAGAGACTAAGACTAGATGTCTACTATCACACAGATAGATAGCGATATCAAAGAGGCCTTGAAGAGCGGACAGAAAGAAAAACTGACCGTTCTTCGAGGCCTCAAATCTGATCTGAAGTACGCCCAGATCGACAAAGGCAAAGAACTGACCGAAGAGGACGTGATAGGTGTCCTCTCTTCCGCTGCCAAGAAGCGGCGCGACTCCATCGAACAGTTCCAGGCCGGGGGACGCCAGGATCTGGTCGATTCGGAAACGTTCGGATTGAACATCATCGAACAATACCTGCCCAAGCAGCTTTCCGAAGATGAACTGCGGCAGATCATCAAGGATGCTGTCGCGGAATCCGGGGCTGAATCGCCACAACAAATCGGCCTGGTCATGAAGGTCGTGATGCCCAAAGTCAAGGGTAAGGCCGACGGTAAAGTGGTCAATCGCATCGTTTCGGAAATCCTTGCCAACTGATTTAAAAAACGTCTATACTTCCGGCAAAGTCAATCCTGCATAAGGGAGTGTATGTCATGAATTGGGTTGATGCTGTCCTTTTAGTCCTGTTATTGCTGTCGGTCATTGTCGGCGCCAAGAAGGGACTGGTCAGGGAGTTAACCGCCTTTATTGTCGTCTTTGCGGCGGCGATCATCTCGATCAACTACATTGATCACTTCGCTGTCTGGGTCCACAACCAGCTCGGAGGCTCGCCACTGATCTCAGCGTTCCTGTCCTTTGTCATCCTGCTGGCCGGCGCCTATGCCGCCTTCAAGCTGATCGGTATGCTGTTCTATAAGGTCGCCCAGGTGAAATCGCAGCCACAGCGACGGGACCAAATGGGTGGAGCCCTCGTGGGGTTCCTTCGTGGCTGGCTGGTAGTCGGCTACCTCACCTTCCTGGTCTTCCTGTTGCCCATGCCGCAGGGGTTCTATACGGCGTTCGAGTCCTCCTTCTTCGGGCCGACCATTGCCAAGACCCTGCCGATCATATACGACTCCCCCGGTATGCTGCATCCCAAGAAGCCGACCTTCTTGCAACAAATGGAGAAGACACTCATGCTGGAGGCGGGCCAGACGACCAACGATGCCGACCTCGAAGAGAGCCGCATACGAGTCCACCGGGTGCTGTACCAACTGGAGCGACACTTCATTACGACCAGCGGAACCTAAAAGGCGCTTTCCTCGTACACTCCAAAGGCTATATTACGGCCGGCAATGTGCCGGCCGTTTCTTTTGTTCATGATCGCGACAGAAAGCACAAGATATGATTGACCAGCACAGCCTCACCACCCTGGAGTTCTCGAAGGTCATCGACCGTATCGCGGGCAAGTGCCTCACTCCGCACGGGCCGGAACAAGTTCGCGAAATAGAACCTGTGACCGACCGGGAACTCATTGAGCGGCGCAGCATCGAGATTACGCAGATGAAGGATATCGTCAACTTCGGCGTAGCCTTCCCCCTCGGCCGTATCCCCGACTGTCGTGAACTGCTTGCTGAGTCCCAGGTACAGGGGCACTATCTGGATCCCAAGCAGTTTCGCACGCTGCTCGAACTGGTTGACATCTCCATCGATCTGCACGGCTACAATCGTGAGGGACGCGAGAACTTTCCCGAGCTGGCCGAGCACCTGCAACAGATCCGTGCCTTTCCGGAGCTGAGGACCGAGATCACGCGGGCGATCGACGAAGATGGCGACATCAAGGACAGCGCCTCCCCTGCACTCAAGAAGATACGCGCCGATCTAGCCGACAGCCGACGTGCCATCGTAGCCCGCATGCGCAAGATTCTCGGCGAGCAGCAGAAACAGGCCGGCTGGCAGGACGATGTCGTTACACAGCGCTCCGGACGCTACGTCATCCCGGTACCGTCGAACCAGTACCGCGGGGACATGGGTATCCTGCACGACCGCAGCCAGTCCGGCGCTACGCTGTTTATCGAACCGCCACAAACAGTAGAATTGAACAACAAGATCAACATGCTTATACAGGAGGAGCACTACGAGATCGAGCGCATCCTGCTGGCCCTCACAGCTGAGGTTGCCCAGCGCGGCGAGGCACTCCTGGAGAACACACGCTTGATCGGGCATCTCGACGCACTCCATGCCTCGGCCACCTTCTCCAACGAGATCGATGGCACCCAGGCGGTGCTCACCCGGACCGACGCGACCCTGGATCTTCGCGAGGCACGCCATCCACTGCTCATCGCGCACTTCCGTGACATCAAGAAGGTAGTGCCAACCAGTCTCGAGCTGGGCGAGTCGCGACAGGGCCTGCTGATCACGGGCCCCAACACAGGCGGCAAGACGATCATGCTCAAGACAATCGGGCTGGCCGTCCTAATGGCCCAGGCAGGGTTGCATATCGCCGCGGCCCAGGGATCCGAAATCGGCATCTTCAACCACATCTATGCCGACATCGGCGATGAACAGTCGATCGAGCTGTCGCTGTCCACCTTTTCCTCTCACGTGCGCAACATCATCCGCGGGCTGCGCAAAGCGGACTCCCGGACCTTGCTCCTCTATGACGAAATCGGCGCCGGTACCGACCCCAAGGAAGGAGCCGCACTGGCTGAGTCGATCATCAGCTACTCGCTCCAGAAGGGCGCGAAACTTCTGGTCACGACTCACTACTCCCAGCTCAAGACACTGGCGATGGACAACCCGGAGATAGAAAACGCATCGCTCGAGTTCGATCGCGAAACCCTCGCCCCAACCTATCGCCTGCATATTGGCTTGCCGGGCTCATCGTATGCGATCCAGATCGCCCGCCGTCTCGGTATGCCGAAGGAGATCTGCGATGAAGCCGCAGAGGCAGTCGGTACCGGCGAACGCGATCTCTCTGAACTCATTGCCACCATGCAAAAGGACCTCTCGCAGCTACGCGAGGATCGCAACGAACTCACTCAGCGTCTTCAGAAGGCCAAGCAACTCGAGGAGTACTACAAGACGCAGGTCGAGAGCATAAAGGACGACGTAGAGGTCAAACGAAAGGAAGGTCTCGAGGAAACAATGAAGTTCCTCGACGAGACCCGAAAGGACGTGGAGAGACTCGTCGCGGACATCCGTAGTTCAGGAGCATCGGGCAAGTCGGTCAAGGAATTCCATCAGAAGATGAAGAAATCCCAGCAGCAACTCGGCAAGCTCAAGCAGAAGGTGGAGCCGGAGGAAGAAATCGACCAGTCCTCCTTCGACGTTGGCGACACCGTGGAGATCATCTCATTCGGCACGGTCGGCGAGATCGAGGAGCTACTGGACAACAACCGCGCCCGTGTGATGGTCAACAATGTCCGTACCACTGTCGACTTCCGCAACCTGCGCAAGGTCAGCGGCAGGACACCCCGCGGACGCCAACCGGCTCGCAAGTCCGTTGCCCGCGATGTCGCCCAGGTAGAGAGTCCCGAAATACATCTGCTGGGGATGACGGTCGATGAGGCTATCGATGCCCTCGACAAGTTTATCGGCCGGGCCGTGATCGCCGGTATGGAGCAGATCTATGTCGTACACGGCAAGGGCACCGGGGCGCTTCGGCGCAACCTGTCCACGTGGTTGAAACAGCACCGCGATGTCGAGTCCATTCGACTCGGTGACTGGGGCGAAGGCGGCAGCGGCGTGACCATTGTTAAACTCAGAAGCTGAACGCAAGGCGAAACAGACCTGTGATACCCGAGGACACAATTGATCAGATTCGTCAGGCCAGTGACATTGTGGATGTTATTGGCGGGTACCTGCGCCTGAAGAAACGCGGGCGCAACTTTTTGGCCCTGTGTCCCTTCCATACCGAGAAAACCCCCTCTTTCACGGTCTCTCCTGAAAAGCAGATATACCACTGCTTCGGCTGCGGCGCCAGCGGCAACGTGTTCACCTTTCTCATGGAACACGAAAAAATGAGCTTCGTGGAGGCCGCACGCTTCCTGGCTCAGAAGGCTAATATCACCATTCGCGAGGATCGCCAGGACTCCGCGCGGCGCGAACGGATGGAGACAATCGCCTTCGCC
>WJKG01000315.1 GCA_014729205.1 candidate division GN15 bacterium
CTTAAAGACACATGTATCCTGATGCTCGCTTCAGCAAGCATCCATGCATTTGCTGTCAATGCCGCTTGTAGCACGGCTTTTGTGATGACCCCTTGTCGGCGAACAGCTTCAGGCGTTCGAAAACCCAAAAAAGGGCTTGACATCGATGGCTCATGAGCTTACTTGGCAAGCAACAAAATTGTGAATTCAGTCACATACTCTGACTGATACGAATCAGCCAGGACGGGATTATATGACAGAGTATTTGGCCGTTCTGATCTTCATCTTCGCTGGTGTCGGCATCGTGCTGGTCACCTTCCTCATTTCGCGGTTGCTCCGCCCTGACCACGATTACCCAGAAAAATCCCTCAATTACGAATGCGCCGAAGAGCCCGTAGGGACTTCGTGGGTTCGGTTCAATAACCGTTTCTACATATTCGCCCTCATTTTTGTCGTGTTTGATGTTGAAGCGGTCTTCCTGTTCCCCTGGGCGGTGGCATTTGGCCAGTTGGGGCTGTACGCGCTTGTCGAGATGGTCCTGTTCATAGCCATCTTGATGTTCGGACTCTTCTACGCCTGGAAGAAAGGAGTGCTCAAGTGGGCATAATCCGAAAGCTGCCAGCAATGGCGGAACGCATGCCGGGTGGGGGATTCGTTCTGACATCCATTGAGGCTATCCTGCACCAGGGCCAGGCCAAATCACTCTGGTACCTGTTGTTCGGAACCGCCTGCTGTGCTATCGAACTGATGTGCACGGGTGCTTCGCGATACGATTTTGACCGCCTGGGTATGATATTCCGACCGACCCCGCGTCAGGCCGACCTGATTATCGCCGCCGGGACCATCACCAAGAAGATGGCTCCGCGCCTGCGCCGCCTGTACGACCAGATGGCCGAGCCCCGCTATGTTATCGCCATGGGCGGATGCACCATTAAGGGCGGGCCGTTCTACTACGATTGCTATGCCGTTGAGAAAGGCATTGATCATATTGTTCCGGTTGATGTGTACATCCCGGGCTGCCCGCCGCGGCCGGAGTCACTGCTCGAAGGATGTATCCACCTTCAGGAGAAGATAAAGAAACAGAAACTGTCCGATTGGGCGGATGGCAGATAAAATGACCAGGGACGAGCTCAAAGACGCTATCAGCAACAAGTTTAAAGACCGTGTCACCCACCTTGAGGCCGGCAAGTATGATCCCCTCTTTGAGGTAAAGGCAGACGACCTGGTTGACATCTGCCAGCAACTCAAAGACGATCCGGAGCTCTCTTTCGACTACCTGGCTAATCTGGGCGGGGTAGATACCACCGAGCACTTCGAGGTCGTGTACAATCTTGCCTCGGTACACAAGAAACTGCGTGTGGACCTGAAGGTCATCCTGCCGTATGACCAGGCGGAGATCGACTCGGTAATCGAAATCTGGCCCGCGGCCAATTGGTACGAGCGGGAAATGTGGGAGTTGTACGGTATCAACGTTCGCAATCATCCCAATCTGTCTCGCTTCCTGCTGCCAGATGACTGGGACCAGGGATTCCCCATGCGCAAAGACTGGGATGCACCCGACTTCATTCGGATGCCGGAGAGATAATCGATGGCGTTGAGGACCGAAGAATTTGTTGTCAACATGGGGCCACATCACCCCTCGACACACGGGGTGTGTCGGCTGGTATTGACGCTTGATGGTGAACGGGTCAAAAAGGTCGAGCCAGTTATTGGCTATTTGCATCGCTCGATCGAGAAGATCTGCGAGAACCGTACCTATCCGCAGTGCATCCCGATGTTCGACCGCATTGAGTATGTCACCTCCATGTCCTGTAATCAGGTATTCGCAATGGCGGCCGAACGCCTGGCGGAGATCGAGGTCCCCGAGCGGGCCGAGTACCTGCGAGTGATCATGCTCGAGCTCAATCGTATCGCCTCGCACCTGCTCTTCTATGGTGTGACCGCAATGGATATTGGCGCCTATACGCCGTTCCTGTACGGTCTGCGCGAGCGCGAGCTGATTATCGACCTGTTCGAAATGACCTGCGGTCAACGCCTGACATATAACTACATCCGCATTGGTGGCGTCTCGCACGATATCCCACCGGAGTTTGTGCCCAAGTGCCGCGAGGCAATGCGCATTATTGGCCAGAAAATGGCGGATTACGAAGGGTTGCTGAACGAAAACCCGATCTGGCTCGCACGCACCAAGGACATCGGTATTCTCAGAGCCGAGGACGCCATCGCCTGGGGTGTGTCCGGCCCGGTATTGCGTGCCTCCGGAGTCAAACATGATCTGCGCAAGGACGATCCGTACTCAATCTACGATCGATTCGATTTCGAGATCCCGGTACAGAAGAACGGCGACACCTTCGACCGATACATCCAGCGTCTTGATGAGATTCGCGAGTCGATCAAGATCGTAAACCAGGCGCTCAATGGGCTGGAAGGTGTCGAAGACGATAAGATCAAGGCCAAGGTTTCACCCAACTTTAAACCACCGGCGGGCGAGGCATACGCGCGTATCGAGAACTCCCGCGGTGAATTGGGCACCTACCTGATTTCCGATGGTACCAAGAAGCCGCTGCGAGTGAAGACGCGAGGCGGCTCCTACAATCAGCTTCAGGCACTGCCGCTGATGTGTCACGATGTTCTGGTGGCTGACCTGGTGGCGATTTTCGCGACGCTCGATGTTATCATGCCGGAGGTGGATCGATGAACGGTTTCTCCGAGTTCCTTGAGCTACATCCACTCTTCTCCTGGCTTTACGAGCTGCTGAAGTCGACCGGCCTGCAGGACCCCTGGCTGCGTGTAACCCATTACAGCATCCTGGGAAGCATGATGTTCGGTGTGCTGTCCCTGATCGCTCTGTTCCTGGTCTGGTGGGAGCGCAAGATCGCTGCGCACATCCAGCAACGCTTCGGGCCTATGCGCCATGGCTGGCACGGCTGGTACCAGACTATCATGGATGCCATCAAGCTGCTCCAGAAAGAGGATGTGAAGATTGCCCTGCGCGACAAGCCAGTTTTCTTCTGGGCGCCGATCGTGTGCTTCGTGGCAGCCTTCTGTGTCTATGTCGTCATGCCGTTTGGCGAGGGCTTGATTGTCGCCGATCTGAATATCGGCATCCTCTATGTGCTCGCCATCACTACCTGGACCGTCATCTCTCTGCTGATGGCCGGTTGGGGCTCAAATAACAAGTACGCCCTGCTTGGTGGCATGCGATCCGCGGCTCAGATTGTCAGCTACGAAGTCCCGATGGCAGTGAGCATTCTGACCCCGATCCTGTTTGTCGGGTCGCTTTCGATGAATGATATCGTCCTGTCGCAGACAGGACCCATATACAACTGGTTTGTCTTCCGCCTGCCGTTTGGCCCGATAGCCTTCCTGACCTTCATCATCGCGGGGACCGCGGAGGCAAACCGCACTCCCTTTGATATTCCGGAGGCTGAGCAGGAGTTGGTTTCCGGTTACAATGTTGAGTATTCTGGAATGAAATTCGCCATGTTCTTCTTGGCGGAGTTCGTCAATATGTTTACCATTGCGGCGGTCGCCGTAACGGTTTTCTTCGGCGGTTGGAACGGCTTCCAGTTCCTCCCGTCGTGGTTGTGGTTCCTGGGTAAGACGCTGCTGATCGTCCTTTTGCTGATGCTCTTCCGCTGGACGTATCCGCGTCTGCGGGTTGATCAGCTGATGATGTTCGCATGGAAATTCCTGGTGCCGGTGACGTTTGTCAACCTGATCATCGCCGGGCTGTTCAAGCATCTCGGATGGTACTGGTAAGGTGATAAGGACTCGATCATGGGTGTTATAAAAGATTTGAAAAACCTGATCGCAGGGCTGGGGATCACCGGCAAGCACCTTGGTACACACGCCATTACGGTGCAATACCCCGAACAGCGGGACAAGATCCCGGAGCGGTCGCGTGGGATCGTGGTGTTGCTCTCTGACAAAGAGACCGGCGAGCTGAACTGCACCGCTTGCCAGTTGTGCATGCGGGCCTGCCCGACCGGGGCCATTGTGGTGGAGTTCGAGCGTGATGAGAACAAACGCAAGGTGCTCACCAATTTTACGCTGGACAACACTATCTGCTGTTTCTGTGGGCTGTGTGAGGAATCGTGCAATTTCTCGGCACTGAAGTTGGCTCAGAAATACGAGTTCTCGACGATTGGCAAAGAAGAATTGGTCTGGGATATGCATAAGTTGCAGGAAGTTGGCCGCGATGTTCCCTATGAGGACAAGCGCAAGAAAAAGAAAGCCGCTCCCAAAAAGCCAACCCCCAAGCCGACCGAGAAGAAGCCAGAGGAAGAGAAGAAACCTCAACAAACCAAAGAAGAGGTGGAGGCGCAGGCCGAAAAGAAGGCTAAGCCGGTCGATAAGCCGGTCGACAAGATGGAGCCCAAACCGGAGCCCGAGAAGGAGAAACCGGCGACAGAGGATAACCAGCCGGGCGAAAAGCCAAAGGCCGGCGAAGAACCCACGGAGCAAACCGGTGGGAAGACCGAGCAGGCCGGTGATGATTCCAAAGACGATACCAAGAAGGAGGGTAGCGACTGATGGTCGGTGAACCGCAGGTGGGAATTGTCTTCTGGCTGTTATCGTTCGTGATCCTGGTGTCTGCTTTTATGGTGGTCAGCCTGAAGAATATCTTCCATTGTGCCCTCTTCTTGGTCC
>WJKG01000316.1 GCA_014729205.1 candidate division GN15 bacterium
GCGGTGTTGAGAAATAGCTGCAAACGATTAACAGACAGGTGGTTACAGCGAAACATCGGCGGTACGCAGGCCGGTACGCAGGGGGTGCTGAGATTCCTGCTAACCCAATGTCTGGCAACGTGGTTTAGCGGTTGCTCGAAAGTACGCAGGTCGGTACGCAGGGTGCCCTGCGACGTCTGTAATCTGTTGTTGGATGGTGCATTACAACGGTTCGCATCGGTACGCACCCCTGAAGTGAAGCGGAGAGGAATCCCCCACTTGGCACTACCAGTTTTGCCTGACGGAGCCACTCCGGGCTCAATATGAGAGAATTGCTATCTTGACTTCTTGTATCCTTCCGGCAGTTCAAAGAGGCTATCCGGCTTGGAAGTCGGAACCCCTGCCGCTAGAGCTACGAGCGAGGTCCCGACACCCGAGATAATCCGGTGTGCGACACCCATCTGCAGCTCCCCGGCCGGCCCCTTTCTCGGCGGAACTCTCACAACACTCCCCCAACGGCACAAATTAAAGTTGATCGCTGTTGTCTCTAACAATACGTTGTCACCCAAAGCTGGTTAACAGACCAAGGGAAAGGGAAATCCATGTCAGATTTTGCGTATATCCACGGCCGTCAAATCCTTGACAGCCGCGGCACCCCAACCGTCGAAGTCGAAGTCTGTCTCGATGATGGAACCATAGGGCGCGCTGCCGTCCCTTCTGGAGCCTCCACCGGCGCCCACGAGGCAGTTGAACTCCGCGACGGTGAAAAGGAATACTATTTCGGCAAGGGCGTCCAGAAAGCCGTCAAGAATGTCAATGAGAAGATCGCCCCGGCACTGATCAAGGACGATGTCGACCCGTTCGACCAGGTTGCCCTCGATAACTACCTGATCGAGCTCGACGGGACCGAGAACAAAGGCAAGCTCGGCGCCAACGCCATTCTCGGCGTCTCCCTGGCAGTCGCCAAAGCCGCCGCCGAGTCGCGCGGACGTTTCCTGTATGAGTACATCGGTGGCTGTAACTGCAAGATCCTGCCCGTCCCCATGATGAACATTCTCAATGGTGGCAAGCACGCCGACAACAACGTCGACCTGCAGGAGTTCATGGTCATGCCTGTCGGTGCAGAAATCTTCCCCCAGGCGCTGCAGATGGGTGCCGAGATCTTTGGCCACCTCAAGAAGGTGCTCAAGGCCAAGGGCTACAATACTGCTGTCGGCGACGAGGGCGGTTTCGCTCCCGACCTCAAGTCCAACGAGGAAGCCCTCGAGGTCATTATGGAAGCGATCGGCAACTCCGGCTACAAGGCAGGCGAGGATATCATGATCGCCCTCGATCCCGCCTCCACCGAGTTCTATGACACCAACAGCAAGACCTACAACCTGGAGGCCGAGGGACGCAAGCTCAGCTCCGAGGAAATGGTCGACTTCTACGCCAATCTCGTCGACAAGTACCCCATCATCAGTATCGAGGACGGACTGGCCGAGGACGACTGGGACGGCTGGAAGCTCATGGTCAAGAAGCTGGGCGACAAGGTGCAGATCGTCGGTGATGATCTCTTCGTCACCAACATCAAGCGCCTCAAGCGTGGTATCGATGAGAAAGCCGCCAACTCCATCCTGATCAAACTCAACCAGATCGGCACCCTGACCGAGACGCTCGATGCCATCAGCATGGCTCAGCGAGCCGGCTACACCGCCGTTGTCTCACACCGGTCTGGTGAAACCGAGGATGCCACTATTGCCGATGTCGTCGTGGCCACAGGCGCCGGCCAGATCAAGACGGGCTCGATGTGCCGCTCCGACCGCATCGCCAAGTACAACCAACTGCTGCGAATCATGGAGACAATCGGCAAGGAGGCTATCTACCCCGGCATGAGGGCCTTCTACAACCTCAACCGCTGACGCACGTTACACAGTCAGAATGACGGCGCGACTCCTGCTCGGGGTCGCGCCTTTCTTTTGTCCCTGCGTCCTTCATGTCTCGGGGATGTGACCGTCTGACCGCCGGGCGGCACCCCAACTCAAACCTTGACTTAATTGCACCATTTTACCATGATTGCAACGTATTCCCAAACGAAAGGAAACCCTATCATGGAAGCTACCGGTATCAACTACCTGGCCGTTATTGTCGCCACTGCTGCGTACTGGATTATCGGCGCCCTGTGGTTCTCGCCAGCGCTGTTCTTCAATCAATGGCTGCGCGCCATCGGCAAGACCAAAGAACAGGTCAAAGCCGATTTCTCACCCATGAACTATATCTGGGCTCTCATCGCCGCCTTTCTCGCCTCCTATGGTATCGCCCGCGTCTGCGACTGGGGCGGCGCTGCCACCATTGTTGATGGTGCCCTCGTCGGAGTGCTGGCCGCCGCATGCTTCGTCCTGCCATACGTGTTAGTCACCGACGTCTTCGAAAAGAGACCCCGCTCCCTGGCTATGATCAACCTGTTCTATCACGCCGTCGGGCTGATTGTCGCCGGCATAATAATCGGCGCCTGGCGCTGAAAAGGCACCACAGACTATCGGCTGCCAGATTGACCGCTTGTATGCGGAATCTGGCAGCCCTTACCCGCCCCGCCCTCAACTGAAAAGCCCAGCTAAGACCACACAATCTATTACTAACCAGTCATTTACAACGATTCACCAACAGCCACGAGATTTTCACACAAATCCGGGAAACCTCTTGACAAAAACCGCGTTACAATTACATTGATCGCTGTTAGCACTCACCCTATATGAGTGCTAACAGGTTGGAGAGAAAAACAGAAACAGAATCGTAAACGATTGATAAACAACTTCCAAACCGCTAACCGCGGATCAAAGGAGGAGTCAAAATGCAGGTGAAACCGCTTGCTGACCGTGTGGTGATTCGACCTGTCGAGGAACAGGAAGTCAAAAAGGGCGGCATTATTATCCCCGACACCGCCAAAGAAAAGCCAATGCAGGGCGAGGTGGTCGAGGTTGGTCCCGGCCGCACCAGCGAAGATGGTAACCGTATGCCGATGGAGGTCCAGAAGGGTGACCGCGTACTCTATGGCAAGTACTCCGGCACCGAGGTCTCGATCGATGGCGACGACTTTCTCATCATGCGCGAATCCGACATCTTTGCCGTCGTACAGAAGAGCTAACGCAGCAATCAAACGGAAACTGACCACGAAAAAGAATCTCAAGAGGTAAAATACAATGGCTAAAGTCATCCATTTTGAATCCGATGCCCGCACCCGCCTCAAAAAGGGTGTGGACAAACTCGCCGATGCGGTCAAGGTGACGCTCGGCCCCAAGGGACGAAATGTCGTCCTGGAAAAGAAGTTCGGCGCTCCCACGGTGACCAAAGACGGTGTCACGGTTGCCAAGGAAATCGATCTCGAGGATCACTTCGAGAATATCGGCGCTCAGATGGTCAAGGAAGTTGCCTCCAAGACCTCCGATGATGCCGGCGACGGTACCACCACCGCGACCGTGATGGCCCAGGCTATCTTCCGCGAAGGTCTGAAGAACGTGACTGCCGGGCACAACCCGATGTTCATCAAGCGCGGTATCGACAAGGCCGTCCAGGCTGTGACCGCCGAGATCAAGAACATGTCCAAGCCGGTCTCCGGTAAGACCGAGATTGCCCAGGTCGGTACTATCAGTGCCAACTCCGATACCGAAATTGGCGAGCTGATCGCCGAGGCAATGGAAAAGGTCGGCAAGGACGGCGTCATCACCGTCGAAGAAGCCAAGACTGCCGAGACATTCCTCGATGTCGTCGAGGGTATGCAGTTCGACCGCGGCTATGTGTCGCCGTACTTCGTGACCGATCCCGATGCCATGGAAGCCGTGCTCGAGGATCCCATGATCCTCATCCACGACAAGAAGATCTCCAACATGAAGGACCTTCTGCCCATCCTGGAGAAGGTTGCCCAGTCCGGCAAGCCGCTCATGATCATCTCCGAGGATATCGAGGGCGAGGCCCTGGCGACGCTGGTCGTCAACAAGCTGCGCGGTACTCTGAAGGTCGCCGCCGTGAAGGCTCCCGGTTTCGGTGATCGCCGCAAGGCCATGCTCGAAGATATCGCCATCCTCACCGGTGGTAAGGTCATCAGTGAGGAAGTCGGCTTCAAGCTCGAGAACGCCGTCCTCTCCGATCTTGGTACCGCCAAGAAGATCAATATCGACAAGGAAAACACGACCATCGTCGAAGGCTCCGGTGACAAGGAATCCATCAAGGGCCGCATCGCCCAGATCCGCAAGCAGATCGATGATTCCACCTCCGACTACGACCGCGAGAAGCTCCAGGAGCGACTGGCCAAGCTCGCCGGCGGTGTCGCCGTCATCAATGTCGGTGCTGCTACCGAGGTCGAGATGAAAGAGAAGAAGGCCCGTGTCGAGGACGCTCTCCACGCTACCCGCGCTGCAGTCGAGGAAGGTATCGTCCCGGGCGGTGGTGTCGCCATGCTGCGCGCCATGAAGGTGCTCGAGACACTTAAGACCGACAACGCCGAAGAAGCCGTCGGCGTCAGCATCGTCCTCCGCGCGCTCGAAGAGCCGATCCGTCAGATCGCCGGTAACGCCGGTATGGAAGCTTCCGTCGTCGTCAACCGCGTCATGACCGAAAGCGAGGCCTTTGGCTTCAACGCCACCACGGGCGAGTACGAAGACCTCCTCAAGGCCGGTGTCATCGACCCGACCAAGGTCACCCGCTCGGCCCTGGAGAATGCGGCCAGTATCGCCGGACTCCTGCTGACAACCGAAGCCGTTGTCGCCGACAAGCCCGAGGAAAACAAGGGCGGTGGCGCTCCGGCCGGTGCTCCTGACATGGGCATGGGCGGTATGGGTGGCATGGGCGGTATGTACTAAACCAACCATTCCATTAGTCTCTAGCCTTAACGGCGGGTCTGGTCCTGTGACCGGACCCGCTTTTGTTTAGTACGCCAGAATCAATCACACTTCTCATTGACACCCGCGCCGCGATGCATATCTTCCGGCTATGCCGGTACCCGAAGCGTTTGTCAAAGTCATCAAAAGCGAGTTCCCCGACGATCGCCTGACCTTCCAGAAGCGCGTCGCCACCTTCCACCCCGAATCCGCCGGGGAAGCCTCCGACCTGTTCAAACTCGCCGTCAAACACAACCAGAAACTCTTCATCACCGGCTTCGGCAACAACATTGATCCCCGAGGTGAACCGTTTCAGAGTATGGTCTCCATCCGCACCGACCGCCTTAACAAAATCGAGGAAGTCAACGAACAAGACCTCTTCATCACCGTCGGTGCCGGTTACCCACTGCGCGAGATCAATCTGCGGCTCAAGCGTCACAAACTCGTCCTGGTACCATCGATGTTGCCCTATGTCGGTTCAGTTGGTGGCGCTATCGCTGTCGGTCTCTCCGGCGAGCTACACGAGGCCCGAGTTCCCATGAAGAAGTACTTGCTCAAGGCAACCGTAGTCACGCCAACCGGCGAAATCATCACACCCGGCTCCATCTGCTTCAAATCGGTGTCCGGTTTTGATATCGTCAAGGTATTCCACAACTCCTGGGGCCTGCTGGGGCTGATCGTCTCGGCCAGCCTCAGACTCATGCCCGAAACCGGCGCCGCTGACTTCGAAGAACTCCACCAACTCGGTATTGACCGCACCGGTCTGCTGGCAGCACTCGATGCCAGCGATGTTTCCGATGATGCCGTCTATGCCCGCAAAATCCGAGAGAAATTCGACCCCGAAGGCGTCCTGCCCATCGTCTGAAAAGCCGCTCCACGAGCCAGTATCACATCCTCCACAAAACAATCAGTTTGCGATAGACACCACCAAACTTTTCCCGCATTCTCTCGTTAAATAGACGGAAACAGTCGATTTTCCGCCAACCCACAACACCTGTTGCAAGGAGAACGCAGTCATGTCAGATCGTCCCCCGAAACCCGAGGGTATGTCCTGGGTAACCCCCATGCTCACCGTCAAGGATATGCGCGGCTCGCTGGATTTCTACGCCAAGGCGTTCGGTTTTGAAAAGAGCTTCGAGATGCCCGACGACAACGGCAACCTCATGCACGCCGAAATGAGATACCGCGGGCAGTCCATGATGTTTGGACCGGAATGGCCGGATTCAAC
>WJKG01000317.1 GCA_014729205.1 candidate division GN15 bacterium
CTGACGCGTTTCTTCGATATTGAGCAGGCGGTCTATCTCACTTTGCATCTGCACATCCGATTCAAACAGCGGCCGCTCAAACTTGGTTGCCAGCTCATTGATGATCTCCACCCCGGGACGGGCCTCGCCCATAGGCTCGATAGCCTTGTTGGCACGCTGCACCCGACCTTCGAGGTTGATATAGTCACCGGCATGTTCTGCCCAGCTACACAGCGGCAGGACAACTTCGGCACGCTCGGTGGTCTCTGTTTCGAACAGGTCGCAAGCAACCAGGAAATCCAATTTGCCAAGCGCTTCGCTGACAAACTCCCGGTCAGGATACATCTCCATCGGGTTGCCACCCAACAAGAACATGCTGGTGATTTCTTCTTTCTTTGCCAGAGCCAGCATCTTGTCGGTTGTCCGGGCGGGACACTCAGGATAGTGCCCGTTGATGGCTTCAATCTCACTTTTGATCGGCGCCAGCGGTTCACCCACCAGCCCCAGACGTTCGGCACCAACTGAGTTAGCATATCTGGCCAGCACGGCCATCTGCCCCTTGCCCGTCAGATCGAACAGCTTGTTCAGATTGCCCAGAGCCTCGGAGATCGCCTCACGGCCCTTGGAACGTGCCACGAGTTCACCGATGATGACGGTCACTTTCTTGCCGTCGGCCAATGCCTGTGCCAGGAGCTTCAAATCGGTTACGCTTACCCCGGCCAGTCCGGCGCACTCAGCAGCCGACTTGGGTGAGACTTTCGCCTTCAGCTGGTCTCCAAGGGCCTTGTCAACAATGCCTTCCTCTATAGCTGTCAGGCACAGACCGTTGATAAGCGCCTCTTCAGTGCCGGGCTTGTACACCGTTTCGAGGGTGGCAATATCGGCCGCCTTCACGGCGTATGGTGTAGCAGAATAGATCTGGGCACCGAAGAAATTGTAAGCCTTGCGAATTCTCAGATACTCATTATGGTGCTCGCGGACCAGATCGGAACCGAAGACGAAGATAACATCGGAATCATCGATCTGGTTGATCCTGAACGGCTGAGCACAGAGCACACCGAACGGGCTGTCCTGCGTTTCCGGCAGGTACCTGTAATGACTGCGGAAGTCAATATTATTCGACTTGAGCACGGCCCGGAAGAACTTCTGGAAACTATACAGGGACGCGTTATCGAGATTGGGGGCCGCCAAACCACCGATACAGACCGCGCCCTTCTTCTCCTTGATCTCCACAAAGCGCTTGTGAATGTGGTTCAGGGCCTCCTCCCAGGTCGCCTCCACCTGCTTACCGTCCTTCATAATCAGCGGCTTGGTCAAACGCTCTTTTGATGTGACAATCTGATACCCGTAGCGGGTCAGGTCGGCCAGCCAGCCGTCGTCTATATCATCATTGCGGTTAGAAGTCACCCGGTATATGTGATTCTTGTGCGGGTCCTTCCAGAACAGGATGTTCGTGCCCGATGACGTGAAGTTGCAGATCGAGGCGGTCGTCTTGGTCAGCCAGACACGGATCTTATAGCGCCAGTCACTGTTGGTCAGGGCACCCACCGGACATATCTCCACAAGATTGCCCGAGTATGGGTTATCGACCTCTTCGCCGGGAGCGGAGTTGATCTCCGTGATGTTCCCTCGCTCGAATGCGCCAAGGTCGAATTCCCCGAACGCTTCCTTGTTGGCCCGGACGCACTTATAACAGAGGATGCACCGGTTGCGATTGAGTACAATCTCGGGGCCAATCTTGACGTCGTCGAAGGTAGTCGCTACTTCATCGTCGGTGAACCGCATCTTGCGAAATGCGAAGCGGCTGTCATCGAGACCGTGAGCGAAGGTCAAATCCTGCAGGTCACACTCACCGCCCTTGTCGCAGGTGGGGCAATCGAGCGGGTGATTGGCCAGAATGAACTCGATAACCGCCTTACGACCGGCCTTGACCATCTCGGAATCGGTATGAACGACCATGCCGTCCATGACCTCAGTGGCACACGAGACGGCCAGTTTCGGCATCTTCTCGACCTCCACATAGCACATGCGGCAAGCCCCAACAGACTTCAGTTTAGGATGCCAGCAGAATGTGGGGATATGTATATTCAGCTTGCGGGCGGCCTCAAGAACAGTGGTTCCCCGGGTTACGGTGATTTCCTGACCATCGATAGTCAGGGTCACCTCGCCGGCGGCCTTCTTTTCTGCAAGTTGTTCGTTCGTTGTCTTCTGCATAGAGGTCTTACTTAAATGGGTAGTGCGACTTCACCTGGCACTTCTTGTTCTCGATGTGATACTCCCATTCCTCACGATAGAGTCGCAGTGCCGACTGAATCGGCATCACGGCCGCATCGCCAAGCGGACATATCGTTCGCCCGAGTATGTTGCCACACAGATCTTCAATCGTTTCCAGATCACCTTTGCGTCCCTCTCCCGCCTCGATACGTCGGATGATCTGCTCCAGCCAACCGGTACCCTCGCGGCAGGGCGTGCACTTGCCACAGGATTCGTGACGGAAGAAATGGATGAGTTTAAGGATCACCCACACAATACAGGTATCCTCGTGAAACACTATGATGGCCCCGGACCCGAGCATGGAGCTCTGCTCCACCAATGACTCGTAGTCCAGACCGATATCGATCATGTCGGGCGTCAGAAACGGCGTCGAGGCTCCACCGGGGATAACTCCCTTGAGTTTCTTGTCACCCAGAATTCCACCGCCGTAGTGCTCATCGTAGATCAGCTTCTTGAGCGAGAAGCCGAGCTCTACCTCGTAGTTGCCGGGCTGCTTCACATGACCGGACAGCGAGAAGATCTTAGTACCCGCAGATTTCTCCGTACCGAGCTTCTTGTACCACTCGGCACCACGATTGATGATATGCGGCACGGCAGCGAGGCTCTCGACATTATTGACAATCGTCGGGCTGGCATACAGCCCCTCCACAGCCGGGAATGGCGGCCTGATACGTGACAGTCCCTTTTCACCCTCAAGTGAGTTGAGCAACGCGGTCTCTTCGCCGCAGATATAGGCACCACCGCCAGTGTGAATAATCAAATCCAGATCATACCCGGAACCGTAGATGTTCTTGCCCAGGTGCCCGGCTTCATAAGCCTCTTTGCGTGCCTGCTCCATGCGATCGATGCAGTGACCGAATTCGCCGCGAATGTAGATGAACATCAGGTGACAGCCGATCGCATAGGAGCCGATTGCCATCCCCTCAATAACCCCATGCGGGTCTCGCTCCATCAACACGCGATCCTTGCACGTGCCCGGCTCTGATTCATCAGCGTTGCAGCACAGGTAGCGTGGCTTGGGAGAATCCTTCGGAACAAACCCCCACTTCACACCAGTCGGGAAGCCGGCTCCGCCGCGTCCGCGAAGCCCCGAGTTCTTGACCTTCTCGATAACCTCTTCGGGCTTCATGTCGGCGAGCACCTTCTTCCAGGCAGTGTAGCCGCCGTGCTCTTCATAGCGCTTGACGGTGTGCTGCTCGGGGTCCTCGACGTATGTGAACAGGTGCAGCTTCTCGTCCGAGGCCGCCTCGGCTGCGTTGGTTCTCACCGGTGAATAGAAGCTCATGCCTTGGCCCTCAACTCGTCAAGAATCTGATCAACCTTCTCAGGCGTGAGATTCTCATAGAAATCCTGGTTGATTTGCATCATGGGGGCAGTGGCGCACGACCCGAGACACTCAACAGAAATCAGCGTGAAGAGCTTGTCGGGAGTCGTCTCACCCTTTTCTATTCCAAGCTTCTCTTCGAGATACTCGATCAATGAGTCGGCCCCCATCAGGGCGCACGAGATATTGTGACAAACCTGAATCAGGTATTTGCCGACCGGCTTCTTGGGAAACATGGTATAGAACGTGGCCGCCTCGGCAATCTCCACATAGGGGACCTTTATCGCCCTGGAGATCTCTTTGTAGACGGCATCATCGAGATACCCCACCTGCCGGTAGGCAATTGTCAGCGCCGGAAGGATTGCGGACTTGCGCCGCGGGTACTGCTCGGCCTTCTCGGCCATGAGCTTGACGGAAGCTTCGGAGAGAATCATCGATCCACCTCCCCGAGGACGATATCCGTCGACCCGATAGCACACACAACATCACTGAACATACGCCCCTCGGACAGCTTCGGCAGCGCCGCGAGGTTAATATACGATGGCGGTCTTACTCGAACCCGTCGCGGACGGTTAGTACCATCACCGGTCATATAAAAACCGAGTTCTCCCTTGGGGGATTCTATAGCCTGGTAGATTGAGCCCTTTGGCGCCTTGAACCCCTCAGTGATGATCTTGAAATGGAAAATCATAGATTCCATCTTGTACAGCACATCTTCTTTGGGCGGCAGAACCACACCCGGCACGTGAGCTCGGTAGGGTCCTTCGGGCATACCGTCGAGCGCCTGCTCGGCGATGTTCAGAGATTGCCTCATCTCCTCAAGGCGGATCAGGTAGCGATCGTACGCATCACCTTTTTTGCCCAGCGGGACAGTGAAATCGAAGTTTTCATAGCCGGAATACGGCTGCGCCTTGCGGACATCGTAGTTGACACCACTACCGCGCAGCATCGGCCCGGTGAGCGAATGAGCGATAGCATCTTCGGCGGAGATCACGGCTACATTCCTGGTGCGGTTGATAAAGATCTCGTTGTTGGTCAGCAGAGCTTCGTAGTCGTTGATCTTCTCGCGGATGAGCTTGATGAGATTGCGCACCTTCTTGTCGAAATCGGCCGGAAGATCGTGCGCCAGGCCACCGATGCGTATATAGCTGGTCATCATGCGCTGACCGCCGCAAGCTTCATAGATGTCGATAATCAACTCACGCTCTCGAAACGCGTACAGCAACATCGACATGGCACCCAGGTCGATAGCATGAGTACCCAACCACACCAGGTGCGAATTCAGGCGAGTCAATTCCGCCAGACACACGCGAGCCCACTTGACCTTTTCGGGCACCTCGATATCCATCAGCTTCTCAACCGCGAGGCAATAACCCAGATTGTTGGACATCGGCGCCAGGTAGTCCATGCGGTCGGTACACGGCAGGGCCTTGTAGTACAGCTTGGACTCCATGGTCTTCTCGATGCCGGTGTGGAGGTACCCTATCACCGGCTCGGCACGGACGACCGTCTCGCCATCGAGTTCAACTACCACACGCAGAACCCCGTGCGTCGACGGGTGCTGCGGGCCCATGTTCATAGTAATGGTTTTCTCTTCTCTGGCCATTACTTGATCACCTCAGGCGGATCGTCCTTGTTGAAGCTGAACCGGGGCTGCTCCCAGGTCAGCGGGTAGTCCTTGCGCAGCGGATGCCCTTCCAGCTCATCGGGCGTGAGTATCTTCGTCAGCTGCGGATGACCGACAAACTCGATTCCGAACAGATCCCAAACCTCGCGCTCCATCCAGTTGGCGCCGGGCCAAAGGTCGACCAGAGATTCTACCTTAGTATCATCTTCATCGAGTCGAACCTTCAAAAAGAAGCGGAAGTGATGAGTTATGGAATAGAGGTTGTAGACGACCTCGAATCGTCCCTTCTTCTCTTCCTGCTCGTCGCCGAGCCAGTCGACGCAGGTGATATCCGAGAGTAGTTTGACATCGAGTTCGGCACTGCCGTGAAGCGCCTCGCAGATCTCTACGAGGCGATCGGCTTTGATCGTATAGGAGACATCGCCCCGGAATTCGTCGTCTTCGAGTACGGCATCACCGAACTGCTCCATTACGAACTCGCGGACACGGTCTTTAATCTCTGCTGCTTGTTCCAAAGTTCACAAACTCGTCACAAAAAAACCAGAGCAGGCACGTTGGCGGCAGCTCTTTAGCTCGCCTCGCGACCCCACTCCTCACGCTTATCCTTCAGGGATTCGCGCTCTACCTTTTCCTGCAGCTTCAGGATACCATCAAGAAGCTGTTCAGGTCGTGGCGGACAGCCCGGGACATAAATATCTACCGGAATGACCCGATCCACCCCCTGCAAAATGGCGTAGTTGTTGAACACGCCACCGCAGGACGCACAGGCTCCCATAGAGATCACCCACTTGGGGTTGGGCATCTGCTCATACAACGTCTTGACCACGGGCGCCATCTTCATTGAGACGCGTCCGGCAACGATCATCAGATCAGCCTGGCGCGGCGACGGCCGCATGACCTCCATGCCGTAGCGGGCCAGATCGAAGTGCGCCGCAAACGTCGACATCATCTCGATAGCACAACATGCCAGTCCGAACCCCAGCGGCCACATGGACCGCTTGCGAGCCCAGTTGACCATCTTGTCCAGCGTGGTCAGGATTATTGAATCAGGTATCTTCTCTTCTAATCCCATTTGAAGGCACCCCTTCCGAGTTCATAGAAATAGCCAACCATGATCAACGTGATGAATATCAGTATTTCGATGAACCCAAAAAGGCCCAGCTGACGTGCCACAACCGCGTACGGGTACAGGAAGATGACCTCGATATCGAACAGGATAAACGAAATAGCCACCATATAGAACTTCACCGGTACCGGGTCCTGAGTACTCCCCATGGGCTCAATACCGCACTCGTACGGCCGCCCTTTGGCGCCCAGACGGGTCCTCTTGCCGAGCACAATCGACAGGAAGATAAACGCGGCTGCTATACCGCCTACTATCAAGGCCAGCATTAAGATGGGGAAAAAGACTTCAAACACGTGCACACATCCTTTTGTGGGCCAAAATGATTCACGAACTTTAGTTATAATACGATGCTGTGTCAAGAGAATTTGAGCAAATCGGGACTATCCGGGGCACCGCCAAAGCCGCAGAACATAGACCGATTGAGCGACTAACACGTTGCCATATACGGCGTTTAGCCGCCTGAAGGGTCCCCTGCTCAATACAGACACCTTGTGAAATACGGAACGAGTGACGCTCAGCCTTTAAGCGTGATGCGGTAGCCGGTGAAGGAGTCGGTTGATTGCAGAATATGCTCGATATCTGAGGTTACATACTTGCCATAAGCAGTCGAAAAGCCATAAATCGACAGCTTCCGGCCTGTGTCGTCGAATTCCAGCCAGCCTCCCCCCCGGATCTCGACGTCGTCATCGAAGACCTCGATCAGGTCCGGCTTTTTCAACCAGGCAGCGGGGACTTCATAGCTTTCGCAGTACTCATGTATGAGACTGGCGTGGTACGGGTACTCTTTAAGCGGCCCGTGAATCAGGACCAATCGTCCGTCATGATCCAGCACGACGAATTTCATCGCCTCACCGGTGTTGTCCGACGGTTTTGCCCTGGGACCGAAGTTCAGTACCCGGGCTCTCTGATTATCGAATTGCTTTCGCGCCATACCTATTCAGAGTTTTCGACCTGTTTCCGGCTTCAAATTAGCCTGATGTGGTTACTGAAAATCCACCCCCGCCCGTTACGCCAACATTCCAGACGATAGATGCCGGGGTCGGTGACGGCGTGGTTCAGCTCTGTGCCTTCTACGGAAACAACCTGCTTTCCGTTATGTATGACCCGCATGGTGGACTCATGGGGTACACTCGCCCGAAGCTGAGCGCCACCGGCAACACTCAGATCCTCGCCACTGGTCGCTGTCCCGTCATCGTTCCGGGCATAGAAACTGAAGCCATCGGCTGAACCCCAGCGCATGTTGGAGAAGAATACACGGCAGTCACGCAGCGCCTGATAGAGTTGATCACGGGCCTGCGTGAATTCGCGCGAGATAGGCTCACGCAAGAGAATATGAGTGCGCAAGCTGTGAAAGTGCACTTTGTAGGGAAACACGGGAACTGTAAACGGTCCCAGCTTGATCTGGAACTCGTGGGCATCGACCCCGGCGATTCCTACAAAGCGGCCCTCCATGTTCAACTCATCCCACTTCTTCAATATGCGATCCGTTGGGCCCACCATCGATTTGCGGGGTGAGAATGCCATCGGCAGCTTATTCCATCGAGTCAGACGCTCCATCCATTCGGACATCTGGTTCCAGACCTCCAGACCGGTATAGCCCTCGACTGACCAGTCATGCCAGGGATAGGGTGGAAACTCTTCGAGCGTGTCACGGATTTCATCGGGATGAGCCATAATCCCCAGGGCACCGTCTGCCGCTCCTGCTGCCACATACTCTGCCGCGCTCATATTGGCTGGATAAACGCGCGGGCTATCGAATAACAGGTAGTGGTGTGTATCGGCTTCGTCGTTGTGCTCGTAGCCGATCACGACGAGCGTGTCGCCGTAGAATCCCTCGCCACCGCGCTCACGGTTAGACAGCGTCATGTGGTCGGCGAACATCATGAAATCGAGATCCGCCTTGCGGCCGATCTTTACAACATCCTCAAGCGGCTTGGTGCCATCGGATTCGGTTGTGTGTATGTGGATGGCACCCGAATACTGGTGCCAGTCATCGACCTTCCTACCCATTCACGTCCTCGCGAGGTTGACGCACCTTTCGGAATATGTAGAGACCAAGAGCCATCATCACCACCAGTGACAGGATTCCTGCCTTGTACGGCAAAGAGGTTTGCTGCTGTTCCGTAAGGTCAAGAGTCTGGACCACAGCTTCGCCAAGGACTCGTTCGCTATTAAACAGATACACGACAGTTGTCCAGAGCAGCGGCCCGATGACAGCGGCCGCCCGACCAGACAGGGAGAACAGTCCAAAGAACCGCCCCAGCTCAGCACGCGGGACCAGTTCCGCCAGCATTGGTCGAGTGGTCGTCCACAGGCCGCCGAGCAGCACGCCCACAACGGAGCCGATTACCCAGACAACGGCCATATTGTCGGTTACAACAAAAGCCAGCAGAGAAATGATCCAGCCAAGTACAATCAACTGGATCAATCGCCGAAGCTCCCAGACTTGGGCAATCTTACCGATGACAAACGATCCCACTACCGCCGAGAGCGTGGAGATGATAAGAAAGGCGTTGATCTGGGTATCGTCGAGGCTGAGCACGATAGAGCAATACAAGCCGATGTTGATTATCACTGTCATCACGGCGTCTTCGAAGCAATAGTCCGCAACAAGGAATCGCAGAACGCCGGGATACTTCTTCGTCTGAACAACGCCTTCGTAAACATCCCGGTACGCCTTTCGCAGGCCGGGTCTCCCGGCTTTCTGAACGGGCCGTTCGTGGACCCAGAAGACCAGTGGCAAGGTGAACAGCAGGAATAGTACCGCGGTCGGCAGGAAGGCAGCGGCCTTTCCCCCGCCTGAGATCAGTGGTATCTCAAGCCCGAAGAGGTCGCCGGTCACGAACGGAAGTACGAGTACCATACCGACCACCGAGCCAACATAACCGAAAGCCACTCCCACCCCCGAGATGTAGCGTGCCC
>WJKG01000318.1 GCA_014729205.1 candidate division GN15 bacterium
AACTCAATCAGGAAAAGCAGATGACTTTCGTGATAGCCACCCACGACAGGGAGCTGGCCAGGCGGTGCTATAGGGAGATGGGGATCATTGAGGGATCCCTGAAGTCGCAACGTCAAGACTCTGGAGAGTAATGCTATGACGTGCCAGGACTGTAAGAAGAAAGAAGCTGTGGTCCATTTGACCCAGATTGTGAATAACAAGAAGACGACCCTTGCCCTGTGCAAGGATTGCGCAGAGAAACGCGGTTTCCATTCACCGCTGGACAATGTGCCGTTCCCGTTGGCGGAGATCCTGTCAGGTATGGCGCAGCATCTGCCGGCGACGACCGAAGAGGGCGCCAAGGACACGACAGCATGTTCTCGTTGTGGCTTGACGTTCCAGGACTTCACGCGGCAGGGGCGGTTTGGATGTGGTGATTGTTACGGAGCCTTCCGGCATCGCCTGGAGACAATCATGCGCAAGATCCATGGCGCCTCGCTGCATCGCGGTCGAACTCCGGTCCAGGCGACGGGTGCCCGGGGGCAAGAGGAATCGGCAAAAGTGTCGATAAAAGAAGAAGAACGTCTGCGGCGGGAGCTGCAAAAGGCTATTGGTGACGAGGAGTTTGAGCGTGCCGCAGAGCTTCGCGATAAATTGAAGATGATTCAGCATGAACTGGCAGAGCACAACGACGTGAAATGAAGGGGCGGAACAGGTGAGTACGATGTTCGAAGAAATGGCCAAGAGTTCGGCTGCCTGGTTAAGCGGCAAAGGTGAGGAAGCACCGGTTGTGCTCTCCAGCCGTGTACGCCTGGCCCGAAATGTTGCGGGGTGCAGTTATCCGGCCTCCGCCGATGATGAGACCCGCAAGCGGATTATCAACTATTTCGATTCGACTGTTTCGCGTTCGAAGCTGCTTGCGGACGGCTACTATTTCAAGGCCGCCGATATTGATGACCTGGACAAACATTTCCTGATAGAGCGGCATTTGATCTCGCCGCCGTTTCTGTCCGGGGATTTGTCGAAGGCGGTCTATATTGACCAGGACGAGCGGATTTCGATAATGGTCAATGAGGAAGACCACCTTCGGATTCAGGCCCTCGCCCCCGGTTTGGATCCTGATGGTGCGTACGAACTGGCTACCAGACACGAGGCGGAAATCGGTCGATATCTGGAGTTTGACTATGACAGTGATTTCGGCTACCTGACTGCCTGTCCGACCAATGCCGGTACCGGCATGCGAGCCTCGGTGTTGATCCATTTGCCCGGTTTGGTGCTCACCAAAGAGATCGAGAAGGTTGTAACGAGTATTACCCATTCCGGGTTGATTGTGCGCGGGTTCTACGGCGAGGGTACCGATGTACTTGGGAATCTCTTCCAGGTATCGAACCAGAATACGCTGGGAGTGTCCGAAGAGGAGATTCTCAAGAAGATCAACCAGGTCACGCACGATATCCTGGAGAGTGAATCAGCGGCTCGTCAGCGTTTGATGGATGAGGCGCAGGACATGATCGAGGACAAGATTTGGCGGGCGTATGGGATACTCTGTCATGCGCGCGTACTAGCGAGTGAGGAAGTGATGAACCTGCTCTCGGCCATACGGCTGGGGCGGGCGATGAATATTATCGATTTTCTTGATATCGCGCTGATCAACGAGATCCTGCTGCTGTCGCAGCCGGCGCATTTGCAGAAGTATTACGGGGCGGAGATGGACCATAACCGTCGTGACTTCGTTCGCGCCCAGATGGTGCGGGAGAAACTACGGAACACGACACCCCGGTAGGGTGTTCAACAGGTGGTCACCCCTTGGCTAAGAAGTGTGTGTGATGTGAATACATGGAAGGATGATGTGCCATGAATGAGATGTTTACGGAAAGTGCCAGGAAGGCTATAGAATATGCTCGCGATGAAGCGGCCCGTCTGCGGCACGACTACATTGGCACCGAGCATCTCTTGTTGGGGTTGATCCGTTTGGGCGAAGGCCGTTCGGTAGAAATCCTGACCAACCTGGGACTGGACCTCACAGATCTGAGACAGTCGATCGAAGAAGTTGTCCAGCCGTCCGGTGGTACCATGACCATGGGCCAGCTCCCGCTGACCGCGCGGGCCAAGAAGACTCTGGAAGTTTCTGGCCAGGAAGCGCGGGCGCTCAAGTCGAAAGATATCGACACTGAGCATCTGTTGCTGGCGCTGCTCAAGGACGAAGAAGGTGTTGCCGCGCAGGTCTTGACGACCTACGACATTGACTACAAGGAGGCGTACGAAGAGCTGAAGAACATTCAGAGCGGACGGCCCTCCTCGTTCAAGAAGAAACGCAAGAAATCCAAAACCCCGGCCCTGGATCACTTTGGCCGCGACCTGACCGAACTGGCTCGTCGCAGCAAGCTCGACCCTATTGTGGGACGTACCACGGAGATCGAGCGTGTGGCCCAGGTGCTTTCGCGCCGTAAGAAGAACAATCCGGTGCTCATTGGTGAGCCTGGTGTCGGTAAGACGGCTATTGTTGAAGGCCTTGCCCAGCGCATTGTTGAGAACAAGGTTCCGCAGACGCTGGAGAACAAGCGCCTGGTTACACTCGATATGGCCTCGCTGGTGGCCGGTACCAAGTACCGCGGCCAGTTCGAGGAGCGCCTCAAGGCGGT
>WJKG01000319.1 GCA_014729205.1 candidate division GN15 bacterium
TCGTTCACCTGGAGCCAGGTCTGGTAGGAGTAGTCCTTTTCGGTAGCGACATGGAACCACAGCAGCAGGCCCAGCGCGAGGGCTATGAGTTTTATCCAGAAATTGTTGAGTAACTTCAGCACGTTTTTTAGTCCCGGTATTGGCTGACCGCGCTGGACCAGTGGTTCTCAGCGGCTGGCTGACAGCATCTTAACACATCGGCGTGGCGCGGGCAATACTAAAGCGGCGAGTGGGCTCTTTGTATCGATGTATCGGCAGGATCAGTCGACACGTCGGGGATTATTCCACCAGAAGCGGGTGAGGCCCTGATCGGAGCCGATCCAGAGGTAGTCGCCCTCGAAACGCAGGGTGAAGATGGTTTCCGAGGGGAGGCCATCGTAGGTGTCGAATCGTCGGGTGAAGACGGGATCGGCGGTGTGGAACACGAACAGCAATCCCTGTGTACCGCCGATCGCGGCGATGGAGTCATTGACTGCAAGCGCGTTGGGCCAGACCTGTTCGATACGGAGTCGGTGAGCGGTTGCCTCGCCGGTGATCAGATCGAGCTGAAGGGCGCCGTCATCAGAAATCCCCCACAGTGTGGAGTCATAAACATCCAGCCCATAGACGTCGCTGGTGAGGACCATCTTCGGGTCACGGAACCGCTGGAGCCGACCATCGGCGCAGAAGTAGCGGAACACACCCTGTTCGGTGGCGATCCAGATGGTGCTATCGTACAGGTGGATGTCCCAGATGCGCAGTCCTACCAGCGCTGAGGGAAAGATGTAATTGAGTGAGTCGTTCTCCGGAGCGAGGATAGTGAGGCCTTCCTCGGTACCGACGAAGAGGCTGTCGCCATTGCGGGCGAGCGATATAATGTTGTCATCGATGAGCCCGGAGCGTCCGGTGACTTGATACTCGACCATCTGGCTGTTGCGATGCATGACATAGAGTCCGCTGGGGGTGCCGATGTAGAGGTAGTCATCATCGCCGGCCAGGCAGTTGACGTCGACCTCGGGGAAGCCGGCAATGACGCCGGATTCGATGTAGGTGAAGGAGGTGTCGGCGCGATTGAAGCCGGTTATGCCTGTGCGGAGACTATTGAACCCGGCGCCGCTGACCCAGAGCATGTCTCCCTCTTCCCAGACGGCGTTGACACGTTCCTGCAACAGGCCAAAGGGGAGCATCTCCATGACATTTGTCGGTGGTGCGTAGCGGCCTGCTCCGTGGCCCCAGGTGCCGACCCAGATGTCGCCGCTGCCATCGTCCATGACGACATTGAAGTTATAGGTGCGGTGGTATTCACCGTAGAGGACGCCGGGTTCGCCATAAGAGAAGCCGAATGGCGCTACGAGCATCTCCGGGGGGGCGATGTACTGATTGTCGTTGTCTACCTCGGGCAGCGAAGTAATGGGGTACCATCGTTCGAAGAGCGGTGCATATTCGTAGAGGTCGTTGCTGGTCTGGGCGTAGATCTTCTCACCGAAGCGGTCGGACCAGACGCGCTGGATGTCCTGGTGATCGATTCCCTCAGTGCCCGTGAGGGGCGACTCCCATGTGCGGGTAGCTTTGTTGTACACAGTGATGCCATTGGTGGTGGCGAAGTACACGTGTGTCATGGAGGCGGAGATGTCGCGAATGAAGCTGAAATCCGACCAGGTTGTAGCCTGACCAACCGGTGAGGCCGAAATAGTGGGGGTTCCGATCAACAGGATGGTGATCGCAAGGATGAGGCATCGGGCACGGTTCATGCGGCCTCGCTGGTGAGCAGATCGATGGCGGTGGTAGCCAGTACGGCGGCGGCGCTTTCCATAGCGCGTTCATCGGCGATGAAATACGGTGAATGCCACGGCTTGTCGGCTCCGATTTTCGGATTGCGGATGCCGATTCGGAACATGGCTCCGGGGATTATCTCCTGATAGCAGGCGAAGTCTTCCCCGCCGAGGACTTGATCGGTGAGAACGATCTTGCCCTTGCCGTAGAGTGATTCGAAGCTGCGGCGGAAGGCGGCGTTGACCTCGGCGGAGTTTGACAGGACGGGATATGAAGCGATGAGGTTCATCTCGGCTTTGGCACCATGGGCGCGACAGATACCATCGGCGACGCGCTTGATCAGTTTGGGCAGTCTTTTTGAGTCGGCGGCTGAGAGTGTGCGGGCGGTGCCGGTGAGTCGGACGTGGTCGGCGATAACATTGCGAGCGGTGCCGCCTTCGATGCGACCGAAGGTGATGGCGACAGAGTTGATGGGGTCGCTGTGTCGGGAGACGACGGTTTGCAGGGCGGCGACGAGTTCGGAGGCGACGACGATGGCATCGACAGAGTCTTGCGGTCGGGCGGCGTGGCCTCCCCTACCGTGAACGATCAGGTCGAAATCGGTGACGGAGGCCATGGTGACGCCATCACGGAGTCCTATCTTGCCTATGGGTACATGGGGGTCGACATGGAGCCCGAGGATAGCCGAGACACTTTCAAGGGCTCCAGCGGCAATCATTGGTCGCGCACCGCCGGGCGGGTGTTCCTCGGCCGGCTGGAACAGGAATCGTATGGTGCCGGGGAGGCGATCGGCGAAGCGGTTGAGAATGCGGGCGGTACCGAGGATGCTGGCCATGTGCATGTCGTGGCCGCAAGCGTGCATGAATCCGGGGCGCCGGGAGGCGAACTCCAACTCGGTTTGTTCGGTGACCGGGAGGGCGTCGATATCCGTTCTGATGGCGATGATGGGTGTTTTGCGCTTGCCCTTGATTTCGGCGACGAGGCCGGTTTTCATGTTCAGCTTTCGCTCGGAGAGGCCCAACTCGCGGCAGGTCTGTCTAAGATAGCGAGTGGTATCATGTTCCTGGAAGGCGATTTCGGGATTCTGATGGAGGTGACGTCGCCATGCGACCTGGTCGTCGTGGCCGTCTTTGGCGGCCGTAAGGATCTCGTTGATCAGTTGCTTATCCATGCTACCTGTCAGCTTCGCGAATTTCTATGCTGGTTCAGTTTCTACCCCATTATACGACTCAGACAGCGATTCCATGCATCGCCAGAGCCTATTCTCTTGTGGACAGATCATGCCAGAGGTCGGTTGCGCGCCGGATGTGCGGAATGGTGATAGAGCCGCCAACAACCAGGCCGATTGACATTATCTCATCGAATTCCTCGTCGGTGACATCTAGTTCAAAGGCCTGGAGGACGTGATAGGCAATGCAATCGTCGCAGCGCAGGACAAGCGAGGCGACCAGGCCCAGCATTTCCTTGGTTTTGGCGTCAAGGGCGCCGTCGCGGTAGACGGCGGTATCGAGGCCGAAGAAGCGCTTGATGTTAAGGTTGTCGCGTGCGAGGATGAGTTCGTTGAGTCGTTCCCGCTCGGCCTTGAATCTACGTGCTTTCTCTGACATTCAGTCTCCTTGTGTAATCCTCAATATAGCATCTGGCACGGTGGCGAGCAACAGATGGTGTTCAGGACGGACGAGATCATGCCATCAATGTCACTCCATCGCTTTCTGCACAGTGGTGATGGAGACAGCTGACTGGTACATCCGTCGCCAGGGATCCGAGCGCTGTGACAGGCGCCGGAAGAGATTACTGATGGTATAGCGTTGCGAGTGCATACCCTGCTGGGTCAGCTCGTCGGGATCGATGGGAGTCGCGACTGGCGCGTGTGGCTTGGCGCGCAGGGTGTACGGTGCGACGGTGGTCTGACCATAGGCGTTGCGGGATACATCGAGATAGACCCGTCCTCCCCGCTTGTTTTTTCGCTGTTCAGTGGTGAGTTGGTCGGGGTGTTGTTCGGCGAGCTTGTCGGCGAAGTCGCTGGCAACGTTTCGGACGGTGTCGAAGTCGGAGTCTCGCTTGAGCGGGATGACGAGGTGGACGCCGCGGGAGCCGGTAAGCATGCAGTAAACAGGCAGGTTGTGTCGGCGGCAGTGGTCCAGGATTATTCTGGAGGCCTTGCGGACGGGACTGAAATGGTCGCCGGGGGGATCGATGTCGAAGACCATACGGTCGGGCGAGGCAGGCTTGTCCTGGCGACTGAGCCACATGTGGACGGTTAGACAGGCCTGGTTGGCGAGGTAGGCGAGGTCGTCCTCGCGTTGGGCGACAACTTGTGTGTATTTCTCGTTCTTGCCGACCGATGTGCGCTCGATCCAGTCGGGGAAGTAATCGGGGACGGTCTTCTGGAAGAAGTCCTCGGAGTCGATGCCATCGGGGTAACGGTGCATGGTGAGGGGCCGGTCCTTAATGAGCGGCAGCATGTATTCCGAGACACGGCGGTAGTAGTCGATTATGTCGCCCTTGGTGATCTGGTCGTGTGGATAGAGGACTTTGTCTTCGCGGGAAACTTCGAATGAGAATTCAGACATTTTCGCGGATCTCCTTTCCTACGAGCGGGCTGTTTCCCTGGTGACTTTGGTGGCCGGTTTGTCTCGTCGGAGCCCCAAAAAGCGTGGGTGACGGAGGCGGCCATCGTCGGTCCACTCCGTGAATCCGAACTGTCCGACCAATTCGGGTTTAATCCAGTGTACGTTCCTCGAGGGTATGTCATCGTCGACAACAGGTGGTGATTTGCGCTGGAGTTTATCCATTCTGTCGCGGAGCGACCGTAGGGTGGCATGGTCATAGCCGGTGCCTACCTTGCCGGCGTAGCGAAGGTCGTCGTTCTCATAGTATCCCACCAGTAAGGCGCCGAAGCCGGGTCGTTCGCCGTGGGGATCGGTAAAGCCGACAATAACCAGCTCCTGCTGATTGACGCACTTGAACTTGAGCCAGTCTTTGGAGCGGCTGTGGCGGTAGGGGCCATCGAACCGCTTGGCGATGACGCCTTCCCAGCCCTTTTGACAGGCCTCGCGGTGGTACTTCTCCCCCTCTTCACGGCGGTAGCTGGTCAGGCGCAGCGGATCACTGTAGTCGAGCAGTTTCTTGAGTACGGACTTGCGGTCCTTCAGGGGAACGTGGCTGAGGTCGTGCCCCTCGGCAAAGCAGACATCGAAAACGTAGAAGTAGACGGTTGGGCTGTCTGGTGGCTCGTTCTTTTTGCCCTTCTTCTGCATGCGTTGCTGCAGTTTGGAGAAGCTGGTGACGTTTCCTTCAAAGGCGACGATTTCTCCATCGACAATGTAGCCGGTGGTGTCCTGGACCTGGAATGCGTCGACCAATTCGGGATACGTGGAGTTGAGCTTTTTCTTGTTGCGGGAGTAGAGTGTGACGGTCTTGCCAGTGGACACAACGAGGCATCGTTCACCGTCGAGCTTGCGTTCGTAGATCCAGTCGGGGTCGGAGAAGTAGTCGTCAGTGAGCGTGGCCAGCATTGGTTGGGTAAACTGGGGCTGTTCCTTTTTGGTAGCGCGGGCTTTGATCTTGTCCGGGAGCAGACTCATGAGTTGGTCTCTCCCTGCTTTTTGCTTTCGTCAGCCTCGATTTGTTTGAGGGTCCGGCCGGAGATCACGGATTTGGGCTGGCTGGAGACGGGGTTGCGGCGCGCATCGGCTTCATCGTCCTTCATCTTGATCAGAAGCCAGCGTTTGTCGGATTTCTTGCCGGTGCGAACGAGTGCGTAGCCGCCTTTGAGCTTCTCGCCCTCGAGCCAGATTTCGATGCGACCTTTGTCGTAGGCTTTGTCCATGGCAAGGAGTCGGCCGTCGACACGTTTCATGTTCTTGTAGGTGCCGTGATCCCAGACCATGACGGGTCCGGCGCCATACTCGCCTTCGGGGATGACGCCCTCAAAATCCTTGTAGCCCATGGGGTGGTCTTCGGTTTCGATGGCCATGCGTTTGTCGCTTGGATTGGTTGACGGGCCCTTGGGGACAGCCCAGGATTTGAGGACACCGTCGACTTCGAGCCGGAAGTCATAGTGGAGGTTGCTGGCGTCGTGTTTCTGGATGACAAAGGCGCGGCCGCCTTTGGATCGGCCGCCTCCTTCCGGTTCGGAAGTTTTGCCGAAGTCGCGTTTCTTTTTGTACTCCTTGAGTTTATCTGTGGACATGTGCGATCCTTCCGCCGGAGTGGTGCTCCGACACTTGTCTACTGGTCAATGGTGCGTAAGAAGGTGTTTAAATTGGCACCGTTGTTGGTCAAACCGAGTTTTCGCCGGATGAGTTCGCGGTGCTTCTGGACAGTGAGCGGCGAGAGCGTGAGCGTCTCGGCGATTTCTTTGGTGGTCATGCCGCGTCGAATAAGACGGCAGACCTCGGATTCGCGTGGCGAGAGCCTGGCGAAGCGGTTTTGCAGGGTGTTGAGGAAGGGTGAGGTAATCTCGCGAAGTTCCTCGACAAGCAGATCGAAGTTGCGGTACATGGATTGATCGGCGGACTGCTTCATGCGGAGGATGAGCGGCAGGACGGCCTGTTCGACATTGCGGACGAGGTCCTGTTTGACGCGGTCGCGTTCGACCTCCAGTCGTTCCATGACTTCGCGAAGCGCGATGTTCTTGTCTTTGAGGGCTTCACGTTCCACTTCGAGCTGCTCGGTGGTCTTTCGGACACGTTCCTCGGCCTGGCGGCGGAGAGTGATGTCAAGGGCGATGGAGGCGACCATGGGTGGGCCCTTGGGCCGGGGTAACGGGAATTTGACGGTAAGGAAGCTGACCAGTTCGCCCTCGAGTTCGAACTCCTCGACGACTTCCATGGCGGCGTTGATGGCGCGGACGCGTTCATCGTCCTGGGCCAGCTTGGCGGCCAGCTCCGGGGGCCAGAGATCGCGCACGGTTTTGCCGAGGATGTCCTCCTCGGGTTCGGCAAGGAGGTTCTGGAAGTGTTCGTTGACGAAGACATAGAAGCCGTCCTGGTCCTTAATGGAAACGGGGCCTGGCAGGTGAGTCATGAACAGGTCGAAACGGCTTTCGCTGTGGCGGAGAGCGGTGCGAGCATCGCGTCCCTCCTGTCGATGGCGGGCCTCGGCGAGTTCACGCTCGACGGCGGGGACCAGTCGGGAGAGGCGGTCCTTGAGCACGTAGTCGCTGGCACCGGCACGCATGGCTGTTACGGCAGCCTCTTCCCCGGCCTGACCGGAGACCATGATGACAGGTATGTCCAGTTTGTGGCCCTTGAGTTTGGCGATGACATCAAGGCCGGTGAAGTCTTCGAGGTACCAGTCGGTGATGATAAGACTCCAGGGTTCTGTGATGGCCTTGTCGAGATCTTCCATGGACTCTACACGCCGGGTCTCGGGCGAAAAGTCGGACTTGCGAAACTGGCGTTCGAGTAGCTCGGCATCATCGGCGGAGTCCTCGATAAGCAGTATGCGGACCGGGTCGTTTTTGATTTCGGACTGCGTGTTTTGGGTGGAGTTGTCTGGATCTTCGTCGGCCATAAGCTGCTTACTCCCGTAGATTCAAAGTGAAATAGAAGGTGGCTCCCCGGTTTGGTTGTGACTCACACCATATAGTACCCTGGTGTCGTTCGACGATGCGCTTGACGATGGCCAGACCGATTCCCGTACCGCTGAAGTGCTCGGCTCGCTTGCTGCGACGGAAGGGCAGGAAGATCTCATCGGCCAGCTCCGGTGGGAATCCGCAACCGTTATCGGTGATGTAGTATACCGTTTGTCCCCGGTCTTGTATTACGCCGAGCTGTATTCGGGGAGAGGCTGCCTGGGCGGTGTATTTCCAGGAGTTGCGAATCAGGTTTTCCAAGGCGATGGAGATGAGACGTCTATCGGCGTGGGCGGCCATTGTGTCGGTGATGAGGAGATCTATCTGGCGGTCGGGCTCTTCGGTTTGCAGGTCGCGGAGAATGCCTCGGGCAACTTGTGCGAGGTCCATATCTCGCAGGACCAAGTCCTGGCGGGAGAGGCGCGAGAGTCGCAGGATGTCGTCGATCAGTCGAGCCATTCGGTCTCCGGCCATGCGAATTCGGTCGAGATAGTGTCTGCCTTGATCGTCGAGCTGGTCACGGTAGTCCTCATCGAGTGCCTGGCTGAAGCCGTTGATGGCTCGCAGGGGTTCGCGCAAATCGTGGGAGACCGAGTAGCTGAAGGATTCGTTGTCTTTGAACGCCTGAGAGAGGCGGGCATTGAGTTGGGTGAGCAGTTCGTTGACTCGTCGGATGTCGCTTTCGGAGCGCAGCCTGGCGGTGATATCGGTTTCGGTGATGACACCACCGGTGGGATTCCGGCCTTTGTCGAAGACAGGGGCGGCGCGTACCTCGACGGTGAAGTGCTGGCCATCGGCACGGGTGCGGATGGTCTGATCGATGTGAGCCCCCTGACTGCTGCTTAGCAGGTCAAGAATGCGCTGGTGTTCCTCGCGGCGATCTGCGGGGATGAGTTTGCTGTAGGGAACGCCGAGCATCTGATCCTCAGTGAGGCCATAGTGTTCAGCAGCGGCTTCATTCCAGTGTGTGATGTGGCCGTCGAGTGAGACGCCAATGATGACATCATCAGCAAGAGACACTCCGGAGGAGCGGCTTGAATCGAACTGACCGGTCTGATTGCTGCCATTGGGCTGAGAAGGTTTGGTCGTCATCGGCGATAACTGCTCATTGTTTATCCTTGCACTTATCTGATGGGGAGTCTTCGGCTCGTCATCCCTGCTGTTCAGCACAAGATGGGGATCCTAAA
>WJKG01000320.1 GCA_014729205.1 candidate division GN15 bacterium
AAAAGTAGCGGCCCCCGAGAAGGGGGCCGCCGGCGGTGGACAGGCGGTGTCGGAGCGGATTATGGCCCCTTCACGCCGGTCACGTTAGCAGCTATTGATGTCCGGTATGTCCGGTATGGCCGATGTGGCCAGATAAGTTGCACTTGCCCTTCCCTCCCTGTATAATGTCTATTCGTAACGCAAACCTTCAATCGGAGGGATCATGGACGAGAACCGACTCTACTACGTGATTGGTACAATTTGGACATAAACACTGTTCCGACTCCCGAACCGCCCTTATATAATGGCTATTAGTAATGCAATCCAATACAAGGACTTGGCGGCGAAGTCGTTCTACCAGAAACCGTTATCGAGGAGGTGAAAAAGTGTCATCAGCAACTTTGATAAGCTTGGCAATGCTAAAGGTTAACATTGACCAGGGACGTGATTACCTCGATTACTTGCAGCCGTTTATTCTGCAGGTTCTCTACGACCACAGGCCAAGCCCGGTGACCGACGCTGTCGTGCGGGATCACATTCGGCATGACTTTGGTCTGGAGATACCAGAGCGGACCTTGCAGATAGTCCTTAAGCGTCTGTCACGCAGGCATCCGCTGACGCGCGATTCTGGCGTGTACAACATAACCGGTGACCTGCCGAATCCTGGCATCGCAACAGAGAAAGCAGCCGCCCAACGACATATTAACGCGGTAGCTTCGGGTCTCAAGGAGTTCTCGAAAGATACAGCCCGACCGATCACATCGGATGAAGAGGCCTTACAGGCGATTTGTGCTTTCCTGGCCGAGTTCAATATCCCGTGCCTGCGTGCATACCTTCGCGGCACCGCGATACCAACGATTGAAAAGCATAACGACGCACTAATCGTGTTGGTGAGTCAGTACGTACTCTCCCTCCAGGAGACTGATCCGGAGCGGTTCGACAGCTTCTTGGTCGTCGTTAAGGGGCACATGCTCGCGAATGCGCTGCTGTGCCCAGACCTACAAAATGCCCCGAAGACATATAAGGGCGTGACGTTCTATTTCGATACGCCGCTGCTCATCCGCCGTCTCGGCCTTGAGGGTCAGGCGAAGCAGACAGCCGCCAAGAACCTCATTACATTGTTGCGTAACCTTGGCGCGACAATCGCAGCCTTTACCCACACACGCGATGAGCTTGAGCGAGTTATTTATGGAGCAGCGAACTGGGTCGATTCTCCTGATGGCCGTGGTGCCATTGTCATGGAAGCACGTACGGTTGGCACGACAAAATCCGACTTGCTCGTGGTTGCTGGCCAAGTTGATGATAAGCTCGCCGCAGCTGACATCGATGTTGTAAATACGCCTCGCTACGTCAGGGACTTTCAGATCGACGAGTCTGCGTTTGAAGGTGTGCTGGATGATGAGGTATCGTATAACAATCCACGAGCGAAAGAAGACGACATCAACTCGGTGCGCAGTATATATGTACTGCGCTCGGGTAGCACACCGAGAAACGTAGAACACTCCAAGGCCGTGCTTGTGACCAGCAATAGTGGCTTCGCACAAGCGGCCTTTGAGTATGGCAAAAACCAAGAGGAAACACGTGAAGTCTCCAGTGTGATTACCGACTTCAGCCTAGCCAACATGGCATGGCTGAAGGCGCCCCAAGGCGCACCGGAAATCCCAGTGTCTGAAGTGATCGCGTTTTCGTATGCGGCACTGCAACCCTCGAAGCAACTGCTGGATAAGTACTTCGACGAGGTCGAGAAGCTGAAGGAAAAAGGAACGATTACAGAACGCGATCATCAGCTTTTACGTAGTAGTGTTGTAGCCCAGCGAGAGTTGATGAATCTGACGTTAGGCGAAGAGGACGCACTAACTGAACAGACGGTCTACGAGACACTAAGCCGGGTGACTAGCGAGATCAAGAAGGAAGTAAGTGATAAGTACAAGGCGGAGCAAGCTTCTCATCATAAGACGCAGCAAGAGCTGGCCACAGAAAGGGCTGAGAAGCAAGCCATCCAGAAGCGGCTCTATTGGCGGTGCCTCAAGAAAGCCAAACGATATTCGTGGGCGATTGCGATCTTCGTTGTTCTTATCTTAGTCAGTGGCACCATTGCGGGCCTGGGTGTGACCTCGTCGAACATGGTTTTGGGGTGGATTCTGACAGGAACGTTCGGTCTCGTATTGCTTGCCTCTTTTCTAAGCCTTGTGGTCAGTTTCACAGTTTGTAGTATGCGTGTGAAGCTCAAAAAGTGTCTTCTCACAAAAATGCTTCGACGCGAGAAAGATCAAACTGGCATTGACTTTGGGTAGGTTAGCGCCCCCGACGGGAAAGAACCGAATCGTAGATCAACCGCCCCCCGCATCAATACCCGTTCCTTATCTCATCATCCCGGGCGGCGCTGCGCAGTAGCCCGCGCCGCCGTCTTCTCTCGGCCAGTTGTCGCTTTTCCTCGGGCGGCCGGCTAGCCTCCATCTCCAACCTTATCTCTTGCAGCTCCCGCTCGGCCCGCCTCAGCTCCTTGCCGAGGCGCAGGACGAGCCGGAGCTGCTCTTCGTACCACCGGCGGGCGTCAGCATGCCAGCGGGCGCGTCCGGCGTCGGACAGGTACGCGATCTTCATCAGCCGCGCCCGTGTCCGCTCGTCCTCGGTCGGCGGCGCTTGCGGTCCGCCAGGCGCAGGCAGCGCAGGCAGTGCTCTGACGTGGTCTTCATCGGTTCTCCGTTGCTCGTCGTCCATGCGGTGCACCGCCCGTTACTGGTCTGGGTTTTGCAGCGGCCGAAGCGCCGCCGGATCATCTTCATTC
>WJKG01000321.1 GCA_014729205.1 candidate division GN15 bacterium
CGCAACGCTGGGGCCAATAGTCAGCCGCCCGTCGGTATCGTCCACGACCAACCCCCACGTTTCAGAGCCGTTCGGAGCCCCGCTGTTTGAAACGAACAGAGAGTTGTTTTGGACAACGACAGCGCCGTCGCGCTGAATTCGGAACTGCTCACGGACATCGGCATCGCCTGCGCCCGTGTGTACACCCATTCCAAGATAACCGGTGGTCTGAAGAGAGTTGTCGAGCCGCAGGTAGGCACGTCGCACACCATCGTCGGTCACGCCAATCTCAAGCGCCAGATTGTTACCATTTTGGCCGACGAGGTAGGTTCCGAATCGATCCTCATCGATCTGACCATACCCTCCTAGGTCCCCCAAGAAACCGGTGGAGATCGGACCACGCGCATTGGATTGACCGTAGCCGTTCGTCAATCCGAACGCCAAGTGGGCATAGGGGGCTGACGCGATCCGTTGACGAGGTGACAGGCTTGATCCGTCGGCGACAACTTCAAGCCAAGTTGGCCACCGGAAGAAATTGTCCGGCGAGAACGCGATGTCTGTAGAGAACAGGCCTTTTTCAAGCGACACGTCTGCCACCGCGCGTTCAGCCAGCAATGTGCCATTCTGCGGTGCATCCCACAGGCGGAACTGGAAGTCCAAGTTATCACTGGTTACGGGACCGCTGTCGTCGGTTAACCGGCCCTGGTATGAAATGGACTGACCAAAAACATACGTGGTTGTATAAAGCACAGACAGCACAACAGAGGTGTGCAAGAAGCTGAAAAGACACGTGCGATTGTGCAACACGGCAATCTCCTTGAACAACGGCGTAGAAGCTATCCTAAAACCCGTGGGTCTGATTATACGTACTTCACGATTCGCAGTTTTCCTCGGGTTTCAGGCGACTCGGACTCCCGCGGCTAGGGCCCCATGAGGTTCTGGGGTAGCTTCTAGTAGAATGACAGTAGGGTGGGATAATTTACTGGAGGTTAACCAAAACCAAGGCCATGCCGCTTTCCGGATCGACTGGCGTCATGGCTTTTCCTATGACAGCGCCGACGCTGCGCGCGTTGTCCGTGACTTTCATCGCATAGCCGGGCTTGACCCCTGATGTGGTGAGCCGGTCGCCGGGGGCGACCCTGCCCGCCGATTCGTCCACGTATACCCACACACGGCCCGTCATGGCGACAGGAAGGCGACCCGTTCCATGTCCGGTCAATACGCAACCTTCCTGGCCCATTACCATGCCGGTACCAAGGCCGTTCGCACCGGAATACACGCCGGCCACTCTGCGGTCATACGAGTCGCGTGTGACCCGCAGCGCACCCGGATTGTCCGGGTCGATGGACAGTACCATTCCCGGTCGCGGCTTGATCGTGCAATCGCCAGAAGATGGGAAGGTCTCAGCGAGATCGGAACCACCGGTAATGCGCAGAACCTTCGTCCTCGTCGTGCCGTTCACGTCGAGGGTGTCTTGTGGACTCTGCTGATTGACGCCAACGCCGCCGGGTGCGTCGATGAGGAATTGACTGGGTGCGGTCGATTCGACTCTCTGATCGCTTGCCGAGAACACGATCGACTGACGATGGTTCACGATCGCCTGGCTCCCAAAGGCGAGACCATAGTCGGCGAAGACCCCCGTATCGCGTCCTCCCAAGACTACCGAGTAGTCTCCCGCTACGCGGTTATTGCGCCCTCCGAGAAGTGAAGCAAACTCGCCCGCGAGTTGATTGGCTGTGCCACCCCCAAGGAATCCGAAGGCGCCAGCATTATGATTATCATCGCCGCCAACGGTGACAGCGCGGTTGCCCGTAGCGGTATTCAGACTACCACCGCCGATGAAGGCTCGGTCGCCACTAACTCGATTCTGTACGCCCCCGGCGATTGTCCCGCTATACGCGTCGTCCACCAGGTTGTCGCGTCCACCGCCAATCGAGCCGTAGTGGCCGACGATCGAATTGGCCGTACCACCACCGATGCGACTCAGGAGCCCGTCAACTGAGTTTGAGCGACCTCCCGCGATAGTGCTCCCGGGAGAGCTAGGCGTCAGTGTGTGCCCGCTGCCTGCAACGACCGCGGGGTGCCCATTCGGCCCCTCGGGGTATTCTACGGAGACGATGCCATCGAGTGTAGTCGCAGAGAGCGCACGGGGTACGGCTGTCGATTCGATACGCGGTGACAGCTCGGTACCATCCACGGCGACGCTCCAGAAGTGGCCGGGGGCGATAGCCCAATTGGGATCAACGTGCACGTTTGCGGAGAAAAGACCATCCTGAATTGGAACGTCGCTGGCAGTAACGGATCCGAGAGGACTGCCAGACGACATGTCCTGCCAAAACCGAAAAGTCAGCGAGTGGGTGCCGTTGACCGGAGCACCATCATCGACGAGGCGTCCCTGAAATGACACCGCCTCCTGTGCTGCCGCGTTCTGCGCAAGTGCGATACCCATGACTGAGACAAGAAGCCAAGCAGAAGCACGGTAATTGGTCGGTATATTCATTGTTCCGGTCTCCAATGTGAACTAAACAGATGGTTTGGAATCCTGTAGCTGTATCTCAGCCGAATCCGTACTTGACGTGGTTGTGTTCGGTCTTAAGCACCTTCGAAAGCGTTTTGAAGAAACGCAATATCAGCCATGTCGACATCACCATCACGATCGATGTCGTCGCAAGTGCATTCGATTCCGGGTTGCTGACCGGGCGCCGTGAGGCACTGCATGGCATGCTCGAGATCGGGA
>WJKG01000322.1 GCA_014729205.1 candidate division GN15 bacterium
GGCCCAATCAACCGCGCGCCCTTCTCTTTCACATACGGGTAGACCTTCATCATATCGTTCGCCGGCACACCTTCCGTTATACACACGACCAGCTTTATCCCGGCGTCAACCGCCTCGTAAATCGCATCCACCGCGAACGGCGGCGGGACATAGATCACCGAAGCATTCGCTTTCGTCTTGGCAACTGCTTCCTCAACCGTGTTGAACACCGGAATACCGGAAACCTTGGTGCCGCCCTTACCCGGCGTTACACCGCCCACAACATTGGTACCGTAGGCCTTCATCTGCTGGGCATGGAACGATCCGTCACGACCGGTAATTCCCTGGACCAGCAGCTTCGTCTTCTTATTTATGAATATCGACATCGCTTTGCTTCCTCTGTTTTGCCCTGGTTACTCGATCCCCGAAAGCTCAATCGCCTTCTTGACCACATTATCCAATGTATCCGCCGATGGCAGATTCACCGACTTGAGGATCTTCTCAGCTTCCTTCTCGTTGGTACCGGTCAGCCTCACGACCACCGGAACCGAAGGATTCAACCGCTTGAAGGCCTCCACAATGCCATTGGCCACGTCATCACAGCGCGTAATGCCACCAAATATGTTGATCAGGATGGCCCGCACATTGGAATCGGACAGAATGATATCCATCGCGGTGACGACCTTCTCCGGATTCGAGGAACCACCGATATCCAGGAAGTTCGCCGGCTCACCGCCATAACGCTTAACCAGGTCCATGGTCGTCATCGCCAGACCGGCCCCGTTGACAATACAGCCGATATTCCCATCGAGCTTCACGAACGACAAACCGCCTTCGCGAGCCCTCACTTCGCCCGGTTCCTCCGCCTCGACATCACGCATCTCAGCGATATCTTTGTGACGGAACAACGCGTTGTCATCGATATTGATCTTGGCATCGATCGCAACCACGTTGCCATCGGTGTTCGTGATCAGCGGATTGATCTCCACCAGCGAAGCATCAACCGACCAGAAGCAGTCATACAGACGCATAATGGCGTTCGCCGCCTGGCGAACCTGGTTGATATCACGATACAGCTTGTAGGCCAGATTCCGTGCCTGGAACAGCTTCAGGCCCTTGACCGGATCAACCACCAGCTTGAAGATCTTCTCAGGCGTCTTGGCCGCGACCTCTTCAATATCCACACCGCCCGCCGGCGATACCATGATCACCGGAGACTTGGTGGCTCGATCGAGGATAATGCCCACATAGGACTCGGAGATGATATCCTCGGCCGGGGTCACCAGCACCGTATTCACTTTCTCGCCCTTGATGTCCATTCCCAGAATCTGGGTAGCGAGGATTTTGGCTGCCTCGGCGTTCTCCGCATACTTCACGCCGCCGGCCTTACCACGACCGCCGACCAGCACCTGCGATTTTACCATCACCGGACAATTGTACTTCTCGGCGAGCTCGAACGCCTGCGCCGGCTCGGTAGCTGTCTCACCGGGAGGTACCGGTACGCCATGCCGGGCAAACAACTCTCTTGCCTGATACTCATGGATCTTCATAGTTCGTCTTCCTTGTCCCTTACTTAGACGTCTTTATTCTTCTCTTTGTAATACTTTCTTGCCAATTCTCCAAGCTGTTCCGGGTTATTCTTCTCAGGTTCGTCCAGAACCGCCTCCAAAAGGTACTCCAACACCTCTCCCACAAGTGGCCCTGGTTCGATCCCCAGAATCTCCATTACCCGCCCACCATCTATCTGCAAATCCTTGACCCCAAACGGCGACTTCCTGTCTATCTCCGCCCGAATATCCGCCTCGAACTCATCCACATCCTCAGTCGTACCCCCCATACCCTGGGCGACTACATCCGCACGGCGTAAATCCAGCAGATCAAAGATCAAGTCCGTCCCGACTCGGCGTACCAACCGCCGCAGCCCCTTCGGCGTTACGTCCGTCGTGAACATGTGACGATCGACCAGCACACCGACCTTTGCGATCATATCATTGCCGTAGCGCAAACGCTTCATCACGCGGCGGGCCGTATCTGCTCCCTGGTGCTCATGACCGTAGAATGTCGCCCCCTTCTCCACAATCCGCTTGGCTTGCGGCTTATTGATATCATGAAACAGCGCCGCCAGCCGCAGGTGCAGCCGCTTCGGACACTCATCAATGGTCCGAATAATGTGCTCGAACACCGTATAGCGATGGTATCCCCCCGGCTGATCCACCCCCACGCACTCCTCCAACTCCGGCAACACATGCTGCATCAGCCCCGAGGCCTGCATCAGCCGAAACCCAATCGACGGGTTATCTGCCCGCACCAACAGCTTGTTGAGCTCTTCCGCAATTCGTTCCGGCGACACCGTGGCTATCAACTCGGCGTGCTCGCGCATCAACCGAAACGTCTCCAGCTCAACGGAAAACTCGAACCGCGCTGCGAACTGCACCGCCCGGAGCATCCGAAGAGGATCGTCCTTGAACGACTCGGGGTAGACTATGCGAAGCTGCCTTAGCTCCAAGTCCTCCCGTCCGCCGAGCGGGTCAACCAAATCATGCGTATCCAATGCCAGCGCCATGGCGTTGATGGTGAAATCGCGACGCACCAGATCTGCCTCCACCGGCAACTCGGGATCATGGCGAACCTCGAAATCGCGATGCCCGATTCCCGTGGAATGCTCCGTGCGCGGCAACGTTATGTCGAACGTCACCGGCCGTCCCTTAACATGCTGTGTGAACTTGATCACACCGAATGAGCGGCCGACCAGGTCGACCCGTCCATGGCGTTTCAGTATCTGGCTGAGGCGATCGTATGGGACTCCTGTGACCAGGTAATCCAGGTCGGTCTCTTGCAGGCTTCCGTACAGGAGCTGATCCCGTACAGCCCCGCCGACCTCGTAAATGCGTCCGGCTTCGATGATATCGTCAACTACTTCGCCAGACAATCTACACATCCCTACTCGCTAACGATTCGTGTCCCGGCCTCACCGCGAAGGGCCGCTCCGGCCAGGTTAAACGAGGTAATGGTGACTACTTCGCCGCCGTTTTCCATAAACGCAATGGCGGCATCTACCTTGGGACCCATCGACCCGGGCGGGAAGTGGCCCTCGTCTCGATATCTCTTCAGCTCTCTGAGCGTTACCGTCTCCAGGTCCTGCTGCTCATCGGTCCCGAAATGCAGCGACACCTGGTCCACCGACGTCAGTATACACAGCACCTGCGCCCCAACCTCGCGGGCAATGACCGCCGAGGCCCAGTCCTTGTCAATCACCGCATCCAGCCCCTCCAGATCCCCCAACGAGTCGATATACACCGGGATACCACCACCCCCACCGGCAATCACGATATTCCCCTGCTGGACCAGCTGCTTGATAGTCTCCCCCTCGACCGAACTCAGCGGCGTGGGCGAGGGTACCACCCGGCGCCATCCGCGATTGGCGTCCTGCTTCATCTGCCAACCCAGGTTCTGCTCGTACTTGCGCGCCTGCTTCTCGGTGTAGAACTGACCAATGAACTTGGTCGGATTGTTGATCGCGGGGTCGTTCTCGTGAACCATCATCTGGGTGACAATAGTCACCACCTCGCGCTTGATCTGCTCCCGCTTGAGGCGATTGCGCAGCGACTGCTCGATCATATACCCCATTCCCCCCTGGGTATCCGCCACCAGTACCCCCAGCGGCAGATCGGGCGCCGTACCCCGAGCCATCTCGTTACGCAAAAGCGCGTTGCCCACCTGCGGGCCGTTGCCGTGCGTGACAACCAGGTTGTACCCGTCACGGACAAGCTCAATTATCCCATCGAGCGACCGACGAGTATTCGAAAACTGATTGGCAATGGTGTCTTCCATGCCGGGCACCGTGATGGCGTTGCCACCCAGCGCCACAACAGCCGTCTTTGCCGAAGCCATGATGTCAGCCTTCTATTAAGAAAGGCGGGAAGAATCGCTTCCTCCCGCCCGGTAGTTCCACCTTACTTCTTTGCCGCGCTCTTTTTGGCCGGCTTCTTTCCCTTGAGGAAGCCTTCGAGTACCGACTTCACCGTCGGCGTCCCGATCTCCTGAAGGTTATAGTACACCCGCGTGTTCGGATGCTTGATCTTGAGAATACGGGTCAGGTCGATCGGGGTCGCCACCACCACCGCATCGCACTTGGCCTTGTTAATCGTCGTCTCCAGATCCTTGACCTGCTGATCACCGTACCCCATCGCCGGCAGCAGAACGCCGATCTCGGGATACTTCTCATAGGTCTTCGTAATCGACTTCACCGTGAACGGACGCGGATCAACCAGTTCCACCGCACCATACTTCTCGGCAGCAACGACACCAGCACCGTATGTCATCTCTCCATGCGTCAGGGTCGGGCCGTCCTCGACAACCAGGACCTTCTTGCCACGGATCAATTCGGGCTTGTCGACTTCCAGCGGCGAGGCGGCATCGATCACAATCGCATCCGGGTTGTACGCCTGGATATTGCGA
>WJKG01000323.1 GCA_014729205.1 candidate division GN15 bacterium
ATCGAGGAATACGAGCTCCAGGTTCGTGATACCAAGCGCGGCTCCGAAGAGGTAACTCGCGAGATTCCCAATGTCTCCGAAGAGGCACTGCTCAATCTCGATGAAAACGGCATTATCCGCGTCGGAGCCGAGGTGGAGGCCGGCGATATCCTGGTTGGCAAGGTCACCCCGAAAGGTGAGACCGAACTCTCCCCGGAAGAGCGACTCCTGCGCGCCATCTTTGGTGAGAAAGCAGGCGACGTTCGCGATGCCAGCCTCAAGGCGCCGCCAGGAATGAAGGGCGTTGTCATCAACACTCAGGTCTTCACCCGCAAAGAGCGCACCGAAGACGCCAAAAAGCAGGAGAAGCTCGAAGTCGCGGAAATCAAGAAGAAGTATAATAAGATCATCAACGACATCGTGAACCTGCGCAACGAGCGCATTGGTGAGCAGCTCGAAGGATACAGCTCACAGACCATCCGCTCCACAGCCGACAACTCGGTGGTGGTGCGCGCCGGACACAAGTTCAAGAAGGAGTTCTTCGACAACTTCGACTTCGACACGGTCGTGGCGCCCGATGGGTGGTCGGACAATGACACCGCCAACAAGCATGTCGAGAACATACTGCTCGAGGCGGCACGATTGGTGGAAGCCAAAAAGAGCGAAATGGAGATCGAGGTCGATAAGGTCGTCCGTGGCGCCGAATTGCCCCCGGGCGTCAAACAGTTGGTCAAGGTCACCATCGCTATCCGTCGCAAGATTTCGGTCGGCGACAAAATGGCCGGACGTCACGGTAACAAGGGTGTCGTATCCAAGATCGTGCCGATCGAGGATATGCCATTCCAGGATGACGGCACGCCGATTGACGTTATCCTCAACCCGCTGGGTGTACCCTCGCGTATGAACGTGGGGCAGATCATGGAAACTCACCTGGGTTGGGCGGCTCAGAAGCTCGATGAGTACATCTCGACCCCGGTCTTTGAAGGACCGTCCCCCGATGACATCAAAGAAAAGCTCATCGAGGCTGGCCTGCCGGAAACCGGCAAGCTGTCGCTTCACGATGGGCGTACGGGAGATACCTTCGACAACCCCGTAACGGTGGGTGTCATTTACATTATGAAACTGTCCCACCTCGTGGATGACAAGATACACGCACGCTCGATCGGCCCCTACTCGCTGGTGACCCAGCAGCCACTCGGTGGTAAGGCGCAGTTCGGCGGTCAGCGCTTTGGTGAAATGGAAGTCTGGGCGCTGGAGGCATACGGTGCCGCTTACACGCTGCAGGAGATGTTGACGGTCAAGTCCGACGACGTCAAGGGTCGTAGCCGTATATACGAAGCTATCGTCAAGGGCGAAAACCCGCCCGAACCGGGTTATCCCGAGGCGTTCAATGTGCTCATTAAAGAGCTGCAGGCCCTCGGACTTGATGTCAAGCTGATCGAGAAGTAGGCGGGTTGTTTGGGAGATTTGTCGTCCGTTCACTGCGGACGAGGCGTATAAAGGAGCTATGTTATGGCTGATATGACAGGCAAGAGCACTGCCCAGAAGCGTGGTCAGGCGGAATTCGCCGCCATCCAGGTGCAGATTGCATCGCCGGACACCATTCTCTCGTGGTCGTACGGTGAGGTAACCAAGCCTGAAACCATCAACTACCGGTCGTTCAAACCGGAACGTGATGGCCTGTTCTGTGAGCGGATCTTCGGTCCGGTCAAAGACTGGGAGTGTAACTGCGGTAAATACAAGCGCATCCGGTTCCGCGGTATCGTCTGCGACCGCTGCGGTGTCGAGGTTACCGAGTCCAAAGTCCGTCGCGAGCGGATGGGCCACATCGAACTCGCCGTGCCGGTTTCGCACATCTGGTACTTCAAATCGTTGCCGTCACGCATCGGCAATATGCTCGACCTGTCCATTCGTGACCTCGAAAAGGTGCTCTACTATGAGTGCTACGTGGTCATCGATCCGGGCAATTCCTCATATGAGGCCGGTGACATACTCACCGAGGAAGAGCATATGGAACTCGAGGAGGCAGGAAAGTCGTTCGATGCTCGCATGGGCGCCGAAGCTGTCCGCGATATACTCAAGCAGATTGACCTGGACGAGACCGCCGCAACCCTGCGCGCGCAGGCCAAGGTGGAAACCTCCATCCAGCGCAAGAAAGACGTGCTCAAGCGCCTGCGCATTATCGAGTCATTCCGCGGGTCAGATAATCGCCCCGAGTGGATGGTGATGTCGGTCGTGCCGGTTATTCCGCCCGACCTGCGTCCGCTCGTGCCGCTCGAGGGCGGCCGGTTTGCAACGTCGGACCTCAACGACCTGTACCGCCGTGTCATTAACCGTAACAACCGCCTGAAAAAACTCATCGACATTCAGGCTCCCGAAGTCATTCTGCGCAACGAGAAGCGAATGCTCCAGGAAGCTGTCGATGCACTCTTCGATAACGGCCGTCGCACGCACTCCGTACGCGGTGACTCCAAGCGCCCCCTCAAGTCGCTGTCCGATCTGCTCAAGGGCAAGCAGGGCCGCTTCCGTCAGAACCTCCTGGGGAAGCGCGTTGACTATTCCGGCCGCTCGGTGATCGTGGTCGGACCGGAACTCAAACTCCATCAGTGTGGTCTCCCGAAGAACATGGCGCTGGAGCTGTTCAAGCCGTTTATCATCGCCAAACTCGAAGAGAAGGGCTATGTGCAAACGGTCAAGTCGGCC
>WJKG01000324.1 GCA_014729205.1 candidate division GN15 bacterium
ACAACCGTACCCGGCTCGACGACCAGCGTGTTGGCGCTGTCGACGTACAGGAAGCCGGCCACATTGTAGACCGTATCGTTGGACCAGTAGTACATGCCAGAGTCGCCAACGATGTCGGCATCGGTGACAACCTTGACCGGCAGGGCATTGGCGTCCTTGGTCACATCGCCAAGGTAGTTATAGAAATCCAGCGCGGTCCAACCTGCCACCCAGGACGAAGAAATCGGTGTAGCCGGATCGAAAGCACCCTGGTAGTCAACAGACGTAAAGGTCTGGTGAGTGACATGATCCAGAGCGTTGGCATAGCCAGTCACAGCAACCGGGTAGCCATAGCTGGCCGGGTCAACCCACTGCTGAACCAAAGTGGAGTCGGTGCCAGTGACGAATGGACGCGGGTCCAGACCACCATCGGGGTCGCGGCTGATTCCAGCCATGCCGGCGTCACCAATCTGGTTCTCCAGACCGGCATCGTTGAACACATAGTCCAGTACGAACTGGTCGTCATTGGCCAGGTCCTTGGCTTCGTTACCGTTACCAAAGGCCCAGAATACATTGTTACCGAACACGATATTGCCCTCGACCAAACGGTCGCGGGAATCGGTCGGCTCAGAGTCCTTGTCCTCGATGGACATGGCATACTGGCCGTGATAAGCAAAGATCGAGTTGAAGTAGCCGGCACCGGCGTTGTCGCGGATTGCGAACGTACGCTGGCCACCATTCTCCGGACCGCGACCAAGGTAGGTAGCGTTGGAGATGGCCGGCAGGGAGAAACCTTCACCGTCGACCGGATCGGTACCACCGTCGTGCTCACCACCACGGTCACCAGCATCCTTGGACTGAATGGTGAACCAGAACTGGCCCGAACCACTCCAGCCTTCGTCGTAGTCGAAGGAATCGTCGCCGCAGAAAGCAGCAACCAGGTTATTACAGGTGACGGTACCACCGAACCACTCGTAACCATCGTCGAGGTTGTAGATAACTTCGACGTGGTCGATGGTCGTGGTGCTACCAACACCGCCCATGGTCAAGCCGTTGATCTCATTGGCGGCGCCAATCTCGGAACCACCGTGACGGATCGATACGTACTGCAGAGTACCGGAGTTATCGAGCGGATCGGTACCACCGTAGGCGCCGCGCGGTTCGGTCTCCGGAATACCTTCGATCTGGCCAACGCCAGTCGTGGTGTTAATCGGGGCATTACCCAGAACGATCAAACCACCCCACTTACCGCGGGCATCGCTGAACGGGATGTCGCCCGGGTCATCGAGGTCATCGATGATGGTGGTCATGACGATCGGGGCGGAGGGAGTACCAACAGCATTGATGGTGCCGCCCTGTGCCACGACAAGAGCCGTGGCCGAAGCGCCGGAACCCTGATTCCCCTTGAGGATGGTTCCAGCTTCAATATTGAGGACTTCGCCGTCCTCAACATAAACAAAGCCCTGAAGGTTATAGACCGTATCCGCCTTCATGTCGTAGGTACCAACCATGTCGGCGTCGGTGAAGACCTTCACGGGCTTGCCATCGTCGGATACCTGACCGAAAGCTATCATCGGCAGGCAAAGGACGAACAGTGCAATCGCGAATTTACGAAACACGAATGTGCCTCCTTGTCTCGTTAATATATCGTCGTTAGCGTTCACAGTATGCGACCATTGAGGCCGCTCTTCTCTTCTTCTTCTCTTCTTCTGCGATTCTCTTCTTCTTCAATCGCCAAAAGTGTTACTGCGGGTGTTATCGCGCGGGATTACCTCCTTCCTCCGTTTGCGAATTTACCTCCTAGTCCTGACAACTTCAGACGCTTTCACAGGTCTGTTTGGCTGCATTAGTAATTGTGGCTCTCAACCAATGCCGCCTGTATATGCACACGCTCTCGTGAGAGATACCACTTAGGTCGTTCTTGTTTACCATCTACTAAAACACATCGAAACTTAGGCCAAGAGACCAGGTCACACCACGCTCGTGGGTCTGGTAGGTTTCCAGCACTTCTCCGTCTTCGTGGAAGAAGTAGTCCTTGTAAACCAACCGATAGTCTTCATTGAGAAGGTTCTTGACCGAGAACTTGAGCGTGGGGCCAAAGATACGCTGAGATGCTACCAGATCCAGTTGCCAACGGGACTCCTCGTAAACATCCGGAGTCTTGCCGGCACTCGTGATACGTAGCCTATCGCCAAAGGTATTCGCGAAGAGGCCAACTGCGGTACCGGATTCCCAGTTCTCGTAACCAAAGTTGAAGTTGATAATATAGTCAGACTGTCCCCACAATGGACGTTCATCAACCTTGAACGGCAACTCGGCGTTCTCGATCTCTGCCATCTCCTGGGGGGCTTTGTCGACAGTGGAGCTGGCAAACGTCAGGTTCGTGCCAACATGGAAATTGGCCAGGCTGCGATGGATCATGTCGAGACGTCGACGAGCCTCAAACTCAATGCCGTATACAGTGGCTTCATTCGAGTTCACGGATATGACGTTACCATTACGACCGATTGAGGTCCACCCGATCGGATCACCAATGCTCTTGTAGAAAGCCGTAAAGGCGAGGATCTCGCCCGGACGGACAAACCACTCCCAGCGCAAATCCCAGTTGGAGATCTTTGACATCTTGAGACTATCTGAACCGATCTCGAAGATACTGGAACCGTAGGTCTGGAATACAGCCGGGGTCATCTCCTTGAGCGTCGGGCGAGCAACCGTCCGCCCATAAGACAGACGGAAGTTCATCTCGTCGGAAGTACGCCAGATGATGTTCGCCGATGGCAGCCAGTCACGTTCATGAATAACACCTTCGCCGTAGATATTACCTGCAGTATCGGTCAGCGTATACATGTCGGTCGCTTCGAGTCGAACGCCACCGACGAAGAACCAGTTGCCATAGACGGGAGTTTCCAGCATTCCGTAGAATCCACTGACGTCCTTTTTGCCGAAATACTGGTTACGGGCATCGGAGACCTCAACCAGGAAGTTCTGGTAGTCAGCTCGGTACTTCACCGTACCATTGTAGAGCTCGCGGCGTACGAGCGTATCCAGTCCCATATCGCTGACGTACTGGTCGATATCACCTTCATAATTCTGGAAATCGTCGGTATTCTGGTACTGGAATTCACGCTCCCGATGATAGCGATTTACGTTAAGGTGGGCAGCGCCGGCCTTGAGCTTACTACGCTCGCCAAGCGGAAGCGTCAGGTTCACCTTGTACTCGCGATTATCCTCGTCCAGTTCACGGTGGATTCGGCGGGGGGCCCGGAACAAACTACGATTCAAGGACTGAGTATTGCCGTCGTCAACGATTGTGAAATACCGGGTATCAGGTTGATCCTGGGCCGTACTGGCATAGGAGAACATCCAGTCCAGTCGAAGACCATCCTTCTTCAGCAGGTGCTCGCCAGTAAACTGGGTTGACGTGATATGCCGCTCGGTATACTGGAGGGCGTGATTTATGATATCAAAGCCCTGGCCAAACTCATCGTTGGGACCATCGAGATAGCTCGAGTTCGAAGTACCGTGCTGATTATGGACAAAGCTGAAGCCGAGCTTGTGGTTCTGGGCAATACCGTAATTCATGGACAGAAGCGATCCCCAGAGCACTTCCTCTGTACCGGTGCTGTCATCATAAGTATACCAGTCTGTCAGAGCGGCCGTATCGGCGACTCGGCGGTAGAGGTTTGATGCCCCCGAGGAGCCGGAGTATTTTTTGCTGTACGAATAGGTCGCCACCACACCCAGCGGACGATTGAACAGTGGCAAATTGTCACCGAAGGCAACAGAGTGACTCTGATTGACCGGGGCCGTCCTCTCCCTTACGCGCATCTCCGGGGCCCAGGCTTCGGACGAGTTATCCATGTACTGATACAGTTCCTCAAACTCCTCCCAGGTCATCGGCTGCCCATTCATAGTACCATTGGTACTGTCGTAATTGATGAAACGACTCGTGGCGGGTACCTCCTCCTGCAGGCCGGGATTGTCCACGATAACATTGGGGATATCGCGCTTGCCATCGTCGTAACCGAGCCAGTCTTTGGAGGACGGATCATGGAACTTGATCGTCTCGCCAGTAGTGATGCTGTTCCGACCAAACGACGTGGAGATCTTCAGTGTGCGTTTCTCAGGATAGTCCTTAGTCGTGAGATTAACTGAGCCACCTGCAAAATCACCAGGCTTGTCGGGAGTGAACGACTTCTCTACAACGATATTATCCAGAAGACCGGATGGGACGAGATCCATTGGCGTTGACTGTCTGTCTGGATCCGGGCTGGGCAGCGTGGAACCGTTCAGGTTCGTTGTAGTGTAACGGTCGCCAAGTCCGCGCACCACCAGGTCCTTGCCACCAACCACGGACACGCCCGTGACCTTCTCCATGGCTTCGGCGGCGTCGCCGGAACCGGAGCGGCTGATCTCCTCAGCACTGATGGCGTCGGAAACGGTGGTTGAGGCCTGACGGTGTTTGAGCATAACCGCCTGAGTGTTCTCGACACGCTTGGCAGTGACCGTGACTTTGTCAACCTCGACATCCTCGCGCATCAGCGGGAAATCGAGTTTGACAGCATCCTTGTCATCAACAATCACATCGGTGACTTCCAGGCGCTGGTAACCGACGGAGGAAATTACCAGAACGTGTGTTCCGTGTGGCACACGCTTGATTGTATAGTTACCGTCGAGATCGGTCTGAGCACCAAGCTTGGTGCCTTGAACCATGACCGTGGCGCCGATTATCGGCTCTCCGGTCTTTGAGTTTATGACACTACCGGTGATCTTACCGGTCTGTGCTGCCATGGCGCCAGTCGAAATGACCAGCAGCATGAGAATTGTCAAACTCGAGATGATAACTGACCGATGTTTCTTCCATGAAACAAATCTGTTCATCTTCTCTCCAAGATTGCGATTCATCGCCTTACCTCATTCTTCCCAAAATAGTTCAGCGGTTTCTTCTTTCATTGCTCGCGGTCACCCGGCTGGTAGGTGGGCGATAGCGAGCCCTAAGACTGTCCCGATAATGTTAGGACTATATTAGACCCGTGTATCAATCTGTTAAGAAGTACCCGAAAATCGGTGAAAGAGTATGCTCGAATTCGCCGCGTCTGTGCGGCAGTGGAGCCCCTGAAATGATGCGGGAGCAACGCGAAAAAACGACCAAAGACCGGTCGCTCATTGCGATATATGGACATCTCCCCACTCATCTTAAACAGGTAGAAAGCGGAGTTTTGTTAGGATCGGATTAAGGGCTATTTACAAATAAATGAGAAAGGAATTGGCCCGATTTCAAAGGCTTTAGAGCACTACTTCAGGGCTTCTGCGTAACCTCAAGAGGGCGCATACGGTACCCTACGCCCCGCACAGTCTCGATACGTTTTCCGTACTTTCCGAGACTTTTGCGTAGTCCGACCACTTGCACATCAACCGCACGCTCGCTGCTCGAATGGTGCGTTCCGTGAATGGCTCGTGATATCTCACGACGGCTCACAGCCCGGCCGACATTGTCCGCCAACAGACGGAGAATTTCGAACTCCGACGGAGTCAGTTTGACGGTGCGGTTGTTAACCCTGACTTCCCTGGTGCCATCGACTATCTCCAGACCGCCCAGCTTTATTGGATTCTTCGTGTCACTCCAGAAGCGGCAGCTTCGCCGTAGCACGGCCTGAATTCGACTTACGAACACAGGGCTGGAAAAAGGCGATGTGACAAACTCATCGGCCCCAGCCTCTAGACCATCGATCACTGACGTCTCATCGGCGTTGAGTCCAACCAGTATGATCAAGGTGCTCACTGTAGCAGCATGACGTTTCAGCGCACGGGTCAGCTCCGATGCCTGTATTTCAATTGATTCTATGTCTATGACAATGAGTCGCGGTTGGCGGGACTGAGCCAGACGGATACCGTCGCGGGCCGAAATCGACTGCACAACCTGACAGCCGGCTTTCTCCAGAGCCGAACGCATTATACCCGCCAGCGTCGAGTTGGCGGTGATAGTCAGAACCCACTTGCCGATCATGATGTCCCAATCCTAAGTCACTTGGTGACAATCACATCATTGTGGCGGCAACGGGTTAGGGAATTGTTACACGTAAGGCAAAGATTTGTTAATTCGCGGAATTATCTTGGTGCCACTCGACACGACCGGATGCATTGGCTATCCTGGGGTAATCGCAAACTGAGTTGTGGTTACGCGCAGTAAGTGTAGGACAAGTGACTGACACAGAGACCAGATACGTCCAGATCTATACCGGACTCGGCAAAGGCAAAACGACAGCGGCCCTAGGCCAGGCCGTACGTGCCGCGGGCAGTGAACTACACACGCTGGTTATCATGTTCATGAAGGACTTCCCCTACGGCGAACTCCGGGCCCTGAAAGTCCTCGAGGAGTACATTACCATAGAGCGCTATGGCAACGATGAGTTCGTGCTCCAGAAGACGCCTCCTTCCGCCGGGGACAAGCAGACCGCGGCTGAGGCTCTGCAACGCGCACGAATGGCAATGCTCAGTGGCGACTATGACATCGTAATCCTCGATGAGATCTGTGTGGCGCACTACTTCAAGTTGGTCAGCGAGCGACAGGTTCTCGACTTAATCGATCAGCGACCGTCCTCTGTCGAACTGATACTCACTGGTCGGTTCTGCCCCCAATCATGGTTGGACCGGGCGGATCTGGTCACAGAGATGACCGAACTGAAGCACTACTACTCCCAGGGAGTGCTTGCCCGCAAGGGTTTCGAATCGTAGGAGTCTCAGTGCTTCGGTAGCGGTTACACGTGGTTGCGGAGCATGAGTTCTTTCGGATGGGGCGAAAGGTAGATCTGGTCGGCCAGGTAGGATACTTCGTACTTGTCCACATACCGCTTGATCAAGGTCAGGGGCACCACCAATGGCACGAGCTGCTTGTGGTAGTCATCGATGACTTGCAGCAGGTACTTCTTGTCGTCAGCCGGCAGGTGCTTTTTGAAGAACCCGACAATGTGCATAAGGACGTTGACGTTCTTCTTCGTCGTCGTCTTGACCTTAAGCCCCTCCATAAGCAGCTGGCTGTACTCGGCTTGAAACTCGGTCGGCTTGTAATCCGCGATGGCCGCAACCAATTTCCCCATCTGTGTATAGTGCTTCGGTGAGTGAGCCAGCAGCAGGTACTTGTGGATAGTGTGAAAACGTACGACTTCCTTGCGAGAGAAACGTCCGGAGAACAACTCCTGCAAACGATGATAAGCGAAGACACGAACGATGAAGTTCTCACGCAGCCCTATATCATGCAGACGGCCCTCTTCCTCCACCGGAAGCAGCGGGTATTCCTTGAGCAAATACTCCGTATACATGCCCACCCCATTCGCAGAATGCGGGTTGCCGTTGGGGTGGAACAGTTTTACCCTCTCCATGCCGCACGATGGTGACTTGCTCTTGAGAATGTACCCCGAGAGCCTGTCTTTGGCCAGCCTCTTGACACGACGGTCGGAGTAGCGGCGCATTTTCGTCGTCCAGTCCTTGCCGGAGCGTACGCCCACCATGCGCGTGCCGCCCGGTTCGTCAATCAGATGCACGGCCTCGCGCGGCACACCCATACCTACATCCATTTCCGGACAAACGGGGATGAAATGGAAGTAGTCCCCGAGTATATCGGTGATAAACCGATCTCGCTTGTGCCCAGAGTCGAACCGCACATTTTCTCCGAGCAAGCAGGTTGAGATGCCAACCTTGATTGGTGCATCTTTGCGTCCGCGATACTTCATAGCTTCCTTCCCTCGCTAGCTTCGTTCTTCACCAAGGTCACACGGGATACTCAACCTGTCAACCTTCTTCGTTGGCAAGGGCCGACACGACCGCCTGTCGAAACGTCATCGGTTCGAAGTCAAACAACTCCCGGCGGGAGTTGTCACTGCACACAGTCTCATTGCGGACCGACTCGATGAGCTCCCGCGCCAGATTTGCCCGGATGGGAGTCACGAGATTGACCCAGTATGAGGAGAGGCGTGGAGTGAGCACTGGCACCTGGATGATCAATCGTCGGAGATTCATGACCTGCGCTACGGTCACCATCATATCACGGTACGAGAGCACATCCGGACCACCTATATCTATCGTCCTCCCAACCACAGTCTGGCCACCTATCGAGCGGGTAAGATATTCCAGGGCGTCATCAATGGCAATCGGCTGGGTGTTGACCAGCACCCATCGTGGACAGATCATGAACGGCAAGCGGGATACGAGGTGCTTTATCATCTGAAAGGAAACACTCCCGGCACCGACCACCACCGCCGCCCGTAACTCGGTCACCGGGACCTGAGAGGTTCGGAGTATGTCACCGACCTCAGCGCGGCTCCGCAGATGGGCCGAAGCGCTATCCGACGAAGCTCCCAGACCGCCCAGGTAAACGATCTGTCGAGTTCCCTGGCCCTTGGCGGCCTCGGCAACTCCGGTAGCAATTTGCCGGTCCATTTCCTCGAACGACTTGTCTCTCGTGCCCATAGAATGTACAAGGTAGACAACGATATCAACTCCATCGAAAGCCGGCGCGAGTGTCTCGCTGTCGAGTAGATCACCCGCCGACAGCTCAGCGTCGGACGGCAGGATGGCACGTCCTTTGTCGAGACTACGTACAAGGGCTCTGACATTGTAGCCGTCGGCTACAAGTCGATAGGTCAAACGTCGCCCCACATAACCCGTTGCTCCCAGAATGAGGACTCTCATAATCCCCCACGAGCAGAGTGCGAGGAGGAGTCAGGCGTATCGGAGACAGCTTCCTTCACCGGAGGTAGCAACTTATCGATGACTCCTGCACGATAGTCGAAGATGTGTTTGAGCTGCCGCTTCACCGTCAGCGCGTGCATCAGTCGGCCTAACCAGCCCATCGGCAATGCATAACGGACGATGTCGGTCATCAACGTACCTTCGG
>WJKG01000325.1 GCA_014729205.1 candidate division GN15 bacterium
AAATTTACGCCGTAAGCACGGAATCACGGTACTGGCCGTCTACCGCAACAAACAAATGTACTCCAACCCCGAGGGCACATATGTGCTCGAAGCGGGCGATGTCATCTACGTACTGGGCAGTTCGCGGGACATATCGAGGCTCACTCAGTTGGCCAGCGCCGATAGTCAGGGCTGATCGCTGCTCTACATTTCGACAGGCGAACACACCAAGAGTGCCGATAATTAGATTATACCGGTAACTTGCGGCCGTTCCTCGCCCCGGCATCTGTCTTGGCAGGATAGCAAGCGCGATTGAGGCCGCGATTTAAGAACAGGACTTGACTGGGAGGTCGATGACATGGCACTTCGGCGATACCTGATGTCGACGATTATCACGATACTTTTCGCCTCGGGAGCAATAGCTGCCGAACAGTATGATCCGGCGAACTTCTATGCTCATCTCGATTCCGTGTATTCACTCGAGGATGACAACCTGGTCGACTACCTGGCAGCAGACATCGAGGCGTTCATCCATGCCCACCCCAACCACGACAAGGCTCCGGATGCGCTGTTGATGCTGGCCCGCCTGTGGGAGGATCGTGGCAAGGAGCGGGACGCCCTCTTACGATTTGCACAGGTGCAGTTCCTCTATCCAAGCAGCGAAGCAGCCGCTCTGGCCCGCGAGGGGCGTGACCGCATGCTCTCCGAAATCGGTGACTATCCCCCAACCGTGCTGCACCTACCGGACGATGGGAGTGTCGGGGAAAGCCGAGCGGACCGAAGGTTTGCGTTTCTTCAGGCAGTCTACTCGATTGAAGACGATCACCTCAGCGAATGGTTGCAGGACCAACTGCACCTGTTCATGGCAGATTACCCTGACTACGAGCGCATTGAGACCGTGTACCGATGGTCCGCCGGCGTGTATGCGCTTGATCGCGACAGACATGAAGCTCGTGCGGCGTATCAGCGCTACAGTGCTCTCTTTCCTAACGATGATAACTTGCCACTGGTAAAAACCAGGCTGGCTGTCGTTCTGGAAGAGCAGTTTGGCGATGAAGATGAAGCCTATGACGCTTATGGCAAGGTGGTCACGAACTGGCCGGAGAGCGAGCATTCAGCCTACGCCCTGATACGTCGTGCCGAACTGGCCGAAGACGACCGCCGGGACTACCGGGCGGCTATCGATGATTACCGGTTGTTGATCACCAAGTGGCCCCGGCACGAACATGCCAAGGAGGCTCTGTACAAGATCGCCCGGATCAAGCAAGAGAAGCTGGGAGCGCACATATCGGCAATCGAGACCTACAATGAGTTTGTCAGGAACTATCCCGATGATTCACGTGCTATCGAGGCTCTGAAGCAGTCCTCGGAGATATATGCTCGACAATTGGATGACCACGCCAGTGCTGCTCGCCAGTTGGCGCGTATCGGCCGCGAGTATCCAGAGCATCCTGATGCCATACCGATGCTGCTGGAGGCAAGCGAGATTGCCGTGGACAAGCTCGACGACTGGGATCTGGCGATTGAGTTCCTTCGTGACATCACCGAGCAGTTCCGCAATCAGCCGGAAGCTCGTCAGGCGCAACTGCGAATCAACAAGCTGATGATTGCCAAGACGGAAGAAGAACGCGGGAAATAGCCGCTTCGTTCATGCCGCCATCCCCACGTCTAGTCGGATTCCGTTGAATCGGCCACGCCGGTGGCCTCGGTATCGCCAGCGATACGGCTGTCCTGCTTGAACATGTTCACATTGAGCAGCATCACCGAATCCTGCACGGTGACGTGCCCGAAGCGGTCCTGCCAATCACTGTAGGTGAATGACCTGGGCTCTTTGTCGACGATAGTCAGGTATTCATCGAGATTCTGCATCAGGTGATTGAAAGCGGCTCCTGCGCGTTCAGGATCAGGATAGTACACTTCAATGTGGGTGAAAGTAGAATCGTACTGATCGGTGTATCTGCCAAGCACTCCCCAGATTCGCCCAGCCATCTGCAGTACATCGCCCTGTCCCAGGGTAACAATCGGCGCCAACGCGTACGGTCCGCGGATAAGCCTGACCGTCCCGGATTGGAACCCGTCTTTCGGCAGTCGGTCCAGTAGTTCGACCGGTTGCTCTTGAGGAATGCGGTCCAGGGCAGCATTGGCCAGAGACACCATAGTGGGCAACAGCGAGTCGGCAAATGTGAAGTTATTAACCTTGATGAAGGCGTTGCCTTTGACGGCGGTAATCTGCGACGGACCACCGGTGTTGCGTTGCGGGATCCCGGCCAGGGGCTCTTCCTCGCCGGCCTTCATGAGATACAGACCCAGTGCAGAACGAGGGCTGCTCATCATATATACTTCAAGTGATAGCTCTTCCCCGGCCTTCTGATAGCGCTGCACGAAGAGACGATCGAAGCCGAATTCGTGGTACAACTCGGCACCACCGTTGATATGCGCATACAGGTCATGACCAACGAATGTCAACATATCCTCGGACTTCTCCCATCCGGACACGAACCCCGAGGCGGGCGGCTCGAAGTGCGCCTGGCCGCCGACAGCGCCGACGACCACTATCACCAGAAAGGTGATCAACAACGTGCGCCGAATCCACGGCTGAAACTGTTTAACCACTGGTGTTCTCCTCACGTTCACTCTCGCCTAAGCTTCCACCAGAGAGATCTTCTCCACATCGGCAATACCCAGGCCCAGTCGTTCACCGTAGCGAAGGTAGTCAGTGAACCGCGGGTGTTCGTTGACATCGACCTTCATCTGTTTGCGCTTTTCGACAATGGCGTTGTGACACACCATGTCGCTGGCGAACGGGTCGGTGGCAAAATACATCGTGTTGTAGTCGTAGACAAATTGAGAATTTGGCCCGGGGCCGCCATCGTATTGTCCCCGCAAGCCGTCGGTGACATTTAGCACAACCTTGTCTCGGATCGCCGGAAAGGCGACCACTTCGGTGCACACATCGAAGAACAACGGCCGGTGCAGGCGACCGGTGTTGCAGATAGCGGCGTAACCGAGATTCTTGGTGGCAACGGAGATGCCATTGCCGGTATTTTTGAAGACGGGCAAATTGATGATTTTGGTGAGCTCGTTGGTGACAAGCTTACCGAAGTACGATTCCTTACCGTTAGCCACATGCTGATTGAGGTACTGAGCATCGGTTGGCGCCTCGACATCGGCCCAGTAGTAAACGTCCTTGTTGAAATTCACGATGCTCTTGTGTTCACCCTTTTTGTTCAGGAACAGCTTCTCGGCATCCTCTCCCCTTTCCGGCATGAACATCTCCTGCAGGCCGACAATCCGAATCCCGGGGTAACGCTCCGTGGTAAATCCTGCCTCTTGAAGCATGGAGTTGAATCGATCCCAGATGACGATGTTCTTACGTGGTAAACCGCCCTTTTCAAGCCAGTCGACTACAGCATCTACTAGTTCGAGACGAGTGCTGATCAGACCGGCGCCGACCGGATTCACCTTGATGCCCACAATGTCATCCGGCTCGATGAACAGTTCGAAGCTCTCGGCCAGCGACTTGCCAGTAAGTGCTTCCATGCCGTGGGTGAACATACCGCTGATGACGTCAGCGTTGAACGTGTCCTCAACCAGAGCCTTGGGGTTGTGCACCTTTACGACCTTGCCGGGATAGGCACCCGGGATCGACCAGCGTGTACGGGGAATGTCCTTGACGGAATCGATATTCGTTCTCGGGCGTTCAGGCCGACGTTCCTCGGCATCGTCCTGAGCCCATAACGTGGGTGTGCCGAGTACCGCCATACCGGCACCAATAACTCCGGTGGCAGCCAGAAACCTCCGGCGATTCAAGTAGAACCGCGATTCCATTGACTGGTAGTTACACTGCGCCACAACTCACCTCCCGCAGGGAACCTGCTCATTCGTGGATTCGTCTGTAGACAATGTAGCGCGGCAATGGTCAGGATTCAAGTCTTATGCACAACGGGGTCAAAAATCGATTCGGATATTCCCCGTCAGACGATCCAACTCCAGGCGGGCGATTCTCGCCTGGTAGCGGGCGATAATGAGCGTGTTGCGGGCGCGGTTGAGACTCACCTGAGCATCGCGGAACTCCAGCGACGTCGCCGAACCGAGTCGATAGCGATCCTGCATCAACTCCAGATTCTGCTGTGCAGCCTCGACATTCTGACGCTCCAGTTCAACCAGGTCCATTCGCTGGCGGAACGTCTTCACTGCCTGACTGATTTGTCCGGTGAGCTGGTTGCGGGTATCGCGAAGGGCGAGATGGCTGTTATTGGCTTCAATCTGAGCTTGCTGTACGGCGACTCGATCGCGGAAGCCGTTGAAGACATTCAGCGACAGTTGCAGACCGGCGCCGAGGGTCGTGGTCTGCGTGGTGATGTCGTCAGTGAAGTCCTGGCGGTCAGAGGCGACTGTACGATCGGCGTAGCTGGCCGAGGCATTCAGCGAAAGCTTGGGAATGAAACGAGAGCGGGCCGAAGTTACCTGTCTGTCGGCAATCTCCTTTTGGTGCTCGGCCGCGAGCAAAGCGGCGTTGCGTTGCTCGGCCCGAGTGAGGATTCGATCGATGGAATCGTCCAGATCAGGGATGTCGAATTCTGGCGACACTTCAAACTCCTCGGCCGGGCTACGTCCCAACAGCGTGTTAAGGTCCTCGCGAGCGACCGTGACCTGCAGTTGCTGAGTCAGAAGTGCGGCCTCATCGGCGTTGAAGGCAACGCGGGCATTCAGCAAATCAGTCGATGACGCCCCGCCCAGTTCATTGCGGATCTCTTCCTTCTCCAGGCGGGTCTGGGACACATCACGCGACCGCGTGGCAACTTGCAGCAATTGCTCCTGCTGGACGACGTTGAAGTAGGCTCGCATGATCGACACCACGGAGTTCTCTATAGTCTGGCGGGCCTGCACCTGACCCAGCCTGGCCAGGTTGTCGTACCGTCCCTTCTCGGCGAACATGCGAAAACCATCGAAGAGCGTCCAACGCAACTCGGCCGATGCGGACCAGTTTTCGGCATCGGTGTTTCCAAACGAGAACGGACTGTTGGACTCGACATCCTCGCTGGTCAAACCGTAGTTGCCGTTGGCATCAAGAGTGGGCAGGAACTCGGCAGTACCCAGGGTGCGTTGCTTAAGGGCGCTTTCGGCGGAATTGCGTGCTATCTGGATAGCATAGTTACTCTTGAGCCCGATTCGAATCGCTTCCTCTACCGTCAGCAGCGGCGCAGCGGGCGCCTTGGCGGAGGTGAGGACCAGCAGTAAGAACAGTGCCAGAAAGACTCGGTGCAGCATAACCACTCCTCCTTAGTCCACAACGGCGCTTTGGAGTTCTTGAACCGCCGGCTCGACCTCTTCGGAGGTGACGCCACGTCCCTTGAAGAGCTCACGCATCTTCACCCTGATTGAATTGAAGGCAAGGAAACTCGCCGGAAGGATGATAAGCAGGATGAAGGTGCCGAAGACCAGTCCGTACGCCACTGAAACCGCCATGGGAATAAGGAACTGTGCCTGGCGGCTGGTCTCGAGTATCAGCGGTGCCAGCCCCAGGGAGGTGGTCAGGGTAGTGAGCATAATAGGACGAAGGCGCGCCAGGCCGGACTTGTAGACAGCTTCCATGACCGGGTCACCATCGCGGAGGTTGCGGTTGATTTGATCAACCAACACAATGCTGTCATTGATAATAATTCCTGATAAGGCGATAATCCCAAACAGTGACAGCATGTTGATTTGCAGGCCCTGGATGCCGTGGCCCCAGATTGCGCCGAGAATACCAATGGGTATCAAACTGAAGATCATGAACGCCTGGGCGTACGAGCGGAACACCAGCACCACCAGTATGAACATTCCGATCAGGGCGATCGGGAAAGCCTGACGCATGGAGGCCTGTACTTTCGCCTGTGACCGTGACTGTCCCTCGAATGAGTAGCGCACAGTCGGGTTCTGCGCGAGGATAGGCGGTAATACGTCGAGCTCGATTTCATTGAGAATGGGGGGCAAATCCTCGCTAACATCAGCCTGGGCCGCCTCTACCTTGACTTCTCGCAACCGGTCCAGGTGGCTGATAGTGGTCACGCCGCGCTCGATGGAATACGTTGCCAGCTCGCTGAATGGATACTCATCACCCTGCGGGGTGCGTACCCGCATCTGGTCCAGAAAGCCCAGTGCCGATCGGTCCGCCTCCGGATAACGCACCCACACGCGGATTTCATCGCGTCCGCGCTGGATACGCTGCACTTCCTCGCCGAAGAATCCCTGCCTGACCTGACCGACGACATCCTGAAGCGTCAGCCCCAGGGCATAGGCTCGCGGTTTGAGCTGAATATCCAACTCACGCCGTCCTTCTTGATCGGTAGTAGTGACATCCTTGAGGGAAGTGAAGTTCTTGAGTTCAGCTACCAGCATATCGCGCGCACGCTCCAGTTGCTCAGCATTGTTGGACAGCAGGCTGATAGAGACCGGCTTGCCGAATCGCGACACCTGACCGTAGGTGATGTTGTTTGCTTCCGGTACCGGCCCGACTGCCTCACGTATCCGATTGGCGATTTTGAAGCTCTCCAGGTCGCGAATCTCACCATCGAGCAACTGCACGGTCAGACGGCCGGTGTGACTACCGGATTCGCCAAAGTCATTGCTACCGATATCACGTTGCACGCCGAGAATAACATCTTCGCCATCGGCGCGCTCAGCCTTAAGCTCCTCGCCCACCGCCCAGACCTTTTGTTCGATATCAGCCAGCAGCGAATCGGTATCCGCCTCCTGGCGTCCCGAGACGAGCGAGATGTTGATTGGCACGGTATCGCCATCGATGAACGGGAAGAACGTAACGCCAATGAAACCACCGCCGATCAAACCAACCGTAAGCATAACCAGTGCGACCGGTGTCACGACCGTTACCCACTTGTGTCGCAGCGCGTATCGAAGCGACGGTCCGTAAATCTTGTGTGTCAGGTGGTGAATGGCGCCCTCGATACGCTTGCGAATCTTCGAGTCTTCAGCATGCGGATGCAAACCCCTGGAGTGTGCCAAGTGAGACGGTAGAATGAAGAAGGCCTCTACCAGTGAGAACAGAAGCGAGGCGATCACCACCAGCGCCATGTGCCAAATGAACTTGCCCAGCAGAGCATCGAGGAAGAAGAATGGTACGAAAGCGATGACGGTCGTCAACACCGATGTCGTCACGGGCGCGATGACTTGCATGGTGCCGTCAATTGCCGCTTTAAACGCCGGCTTTCCTTTCTCGTATTGCGCGTAGATGTTCTCGGCCACCACGATAGCATCGTCAACGAGGATACCGACAACAATGATCATGCCGAACAGTGAGATGACGTTGACCGTGATCCCCACAAAATTGGCAATAATGAACATCCCGGCGAACGAGAACGGAATACTTATGGCTACCCAGAATGACAGGCGCAGATTGAGGAAGAATCCCAGTGCGATGACAACCAGCAGCAGTCCGATCAGTCCGTTCTTGACCAGAAGTTCCAAGCGCTGCTGTAGCGGGACCGTACGATCGTCAAGAACGACTCCCTGAACCGATTGATGGGTGTCATTGAATTCCGCCAGCTTCGCCTTCGTCATCTCGCCGATAGCGAGGATATCCTCATCGCCTGTCTGATCAATATTCAGGATGACGGCCGGCTGACCGTTGTAGTAGCGCTTGTCGGGAATGTCCTCCCACTTCTCGCGGACGTCTGCGACGTCCTTGAGTAATAGCACGGTAC
>WJKG01000326.1 GCA_014729205.1 candidate division GN15 bacterium
CAATGGCACCCCCTACGCCATACCTGCCGACAACCCGTTCGTCGACAAACCCGGACTCGATGAAATCTACGCCTACGGCCTGCGCAACGCCTTCCGCTTCAGCTTTGACCGCGGCGAATCCCACACGATGTTGATTCCCGATGTGGGCCAGAATCTCTTCGAAGAAGTCAACATCGGCACCAGAGGCGGGAACTATGGCTGGGCTATACGGGAAGGTGCCCACTGCTTCGACCCACACAACCAGAATACGCCCCTCCCCTCGTGTGACACCACCGGCCTTATCGATCCCATCGCCGAGTACACTCACGCCGATGGTCTCGCCGTTATCGGTGGCCACGTCTACCGTGGAGCAACCCGTCCCGACCTCCACGGCATTTACATCTTCGGCGACTTCAGCCAGAACTTCGGACCCACTGGACGCCTGTTCTACATCGACATGAACAATGACCGCCACACCATCTACGAGGTGCAGCTTCCCGAGCAGTACTCCCCCCTCAACCGCTACGTCTATGGTTTCGGCGAGGACGATCAGGGCGAACTCTACCTGCTCACCACCACCTCACTCAATCCCAACGCCCCCACCGGCGAACTCTTCCGAATCAAATAGAACCTGTCAGGACCCTAAATACACTATCCCGAATACATTACATTACTGTATAGTTAAATCGGATTACTGCAACCATTTTGACCCGATTTCTCTGGCATAGATCCATGCCATACACTATATAATGAATGTCATCGCTCTTACGAGTCTAACAGCACTTATCAACTGAATCATAAAAGCGCTACCGTCTCTTCCCCCGCCCAGAGAGAATCACGCAGGAGATCAATCATGAAGTGGACCAAAACCCTCTTGGTCGCCGTCTCGATCCTCGGGATTGCCAGTCTTGTCTGGGCGTTTTCGAGCAGCCCACCCGATGCTCGCACCGGCGCCCCCGGCGAATCAACCTGCCTGGGTTGCCATAGCTCCTTCCCGCTCGATTCCGGCGATGGTACCCTCTCCATCAATGCTCCCACCTCCTACAGTCCCGGCGACACCCTGAACATCGACATCCAGCTTGCCGATCCCGGCCAGTCCCGGTGGGGCTTCGAGGTAACCGTTCTCTCCAGCAGTGACGACCCCATTGGCGAGCTGCTCGTCACCGACCTGTCCCGCACTCAGAAGTCAACCGCCGGTACCGGTCGTGAGTACATCAAACAAACCAATACCGGCACCGACGCCGGCACGCCCGACGCCAGCCCGGGCTGGTCCTTCCAATGGGTGGCCGATGGTGCCAGCGGACCAGTCACTTTCTACGCCGCAGGCAACGCCGCCAACAGCAACTTCAACACCTCCGGTGACTATATCTACACGACCTCGACCGTGATCACAGAGAGCGTTGACTCGGACGGCGATGGCATCGACGATGCCGACGATAACTGCCCGATGATCGCCAATGCAGATCAGCTCGACACCGACAGCGATGGCTTCGGCGATGTGTGCGACAACTGTGAATTCACCGCCAACCCGGGCCAGGAAGACAGCAATCTTGACGGTATCGGCGACGCCTGTCAGATTCCGCAAGGCACCCTTGCCATCGGACTCGAACCGGTCGCCAGCGGCCTCGCCGGCCCACAGATCGTCACCCACGCCAACGACGGCTCCGGACGTCTCTTCGTGGTCGAACAAGCCGGTCGCATTCGCGTGATCGAGAATGACACCCTGCTCACCACCCCGTTCCTGGATCTGTCGTCCAAGATGGTGACCCTCGGTACTTCCTACGACGAGCGCGGCTTCCTGGGCCTCGCGTTCCATCCGGATTATGCCACCAATGGTCGCTTCTTCGTTCGCTACAGTGCCCCTCGCACCGGCGACCCCGACGAACCGTGCGAACAGTCCACTTTCAACCCCGGCTGCCACACCGAGGTGCTGGCCGAGTACTCAGTCTCGACCGACCCCAATATCGCCGATCCCGCCTCCGAGATTATCATCTACGAGGCCGATCAGCCCCAATGGAATCATAATGGCGGCCATGTCGCTTTCGGCCCCGATGGCTACCTCTACTTTACCCTCGGCGATGGCGGCGGCGCTCATGACGGCCTCGCCGATAGCCCCCCATCCCACGGACCCGACGGCAACGGACAGAACATCGAGACCGCACTCGGAACCATCCTGAGGATCGATGTCGATGCCGGCACGCCCTATGTCGCACCTGTAGACAACCCCTTCGTCGGCATCACCGGACTCGATGAGATTTTCGCCTATGGCTTCCGCAATCCCTTCCGCTTCTCCTTCGACCAGGGTGGCACCAACGAACTCGTGCTCGCCGATGTAGGCCAGAACCTGTTCGAGGAAGTCAACATCGTCACCAACGGTGGCAACTACGGCTGGGTGATTCGCGAAGGAGCCCACTGCTTCGATCCCTTCAACCCCAACAACCCGCCCGTCACCTGTGACACGTCGGGCCTTATCGACCCGATCGCCGAATACACGCACGATGATGGCCTGGCTGTCGTCGGCGGGCACGTCTACCGCGGCTCGGCGATCCCGGAACTCGATGGTATCTACCTCTTTGGTGACTTCAGCGAGGATTTCAGCACTACCGGACGGATCTTTTATATCGATATGGACGGAGACCGCTCTGACATCCGCGAAGTTGAGCTGCCCGACGATTACTCACCGTTCAGCCGATTCGTGTATGGGTTTGGTGAGGATGAGGATGGCGAGTTATACGTAACTACCGCTGTCAGCACCGACCCTACCGCAGCTACGGGTGAAGTCTTCCGCATCGTCCCCGCCGGCTGCTGCACGCTGCGTGGTGATGTCACTGCCGATGGTAGCGTGAACGTGCAGGACCTGACCTTCCTGGTCAGCTTCCTCTTCAGTGGCGGCAATGCTCCGGCTTGCACTGAGCACGGCGACATCAACGGCGACTCCGCCACTAACGTTCAGGATCTAACCTACCTGGTTGGCTTCCTCTTCGGCGGTGGTGCAGCCCCCGTCGCCTGCCCGTAACTCAAATGAAATTGACAGCAGAGTGCGTCAAACGCGGTGTCGGCATCTACAGCCGGCACCGCGTTCTGGTTCTCAGCGTCTAAGAAACTCGCTAACTACCCCCTACCGCGGCAACTCCACCCGGAACACCGTCCCACTGCCAGGCTCACTCGTCACCGATATCGTCCCCTCATACAAATCCACAATCTTCTTCGTCAACGTCAATCCCACACCCGTCCCGCGGTCCGGGTCTGTCGTGTAGAAAATATCCCAGATTCGCTCACGCTCCTCATGGCGTATACCACATCCGGTATCCGCCACCTCTATGACCACCCGCCTCTCAGTATCCTCGACACTCACCGTCAGCCTCTTCTGTTCACTCTCGTGCATCGCCACCATCGCATTACGCACCAGATTCGCAAACACAAGCTCGAAATGCCGCGGATTACCCCGATATTCCACCATCCGCGCTTCGCTCCTGACAACCTCGATACCCGAATCATCGAGCAGGTGACGATGGTTCTCGAGCACCCGATCACACACCTTCACCAGATCGACCGACTCTTCCGTGGCCAACTCTTCAATACGCGTATACTCACTGATCCGCTCCGTAAGATCCACTGCGTGAACCAGCGAACGATCCATCAACCCACCAATGCGCTTGAGTTTGTCCTCCGTCAGCTTCTCCCGTGGCAGCCCCATCATCCGCCCCAACGCGTGTCGCGCCGGAGACAGCGCATTACGAATCTCGTGCGCGAAACCACCCGCAATATCCCTCGCCTGGCGGAACTTCTCCTGCGCCACCAACTTCGCCTGCGCCTCTTTCAACTGGCGCTGAGCCCGCTCCAACTGCTCCTTCTGCTCTCGAATCACTCCCAGGTTACGGCGCGTCCGCTGCCGATAGTAGTTCACCAGTACCAGGCCTACCAGCAGCGCCGTGATCATCACCAGAATGTAACTGCGATAACGGAAATAGAGGATCGTTGCGATATCCACCCATCCCCGCTTCTCAAACCGCACCATCGCGCTCGCATCGCCGCTTGTGAGC
>WJKG01000327.1 GCA_014729205.1 candidate division GN15 bacterium
ATTGAGTCCAGCGACCTTGATATCGGCATAGCCGTGCGCCCCGAAGCCGGCGCGGTTGTAGTCGCCCCGATCACCGAGCTGGACCGCACCCTCGAGCACGGTCCGGAGTCCACCACTAAATTCAGCGTCCGCCCTTGCGCCAAGCGTGTGAATGTGAGACGTGACCGGAATTGCCTCGGAACTGTCGGCTCTCTTGAAGATGTAGTACAGATCCAGCTTGGTCTTACCCACGGGAGCCGTGACATAGGCGCCAAGACCCAACTCCGTCTGCTCCAGCAACGGCTGGTTCTTCTCGTTCAGAACAGGAAGGAAATCGTCGGTCTCTTCCTGATACATCGCAAAAGCCGAAAGCGTGCGTTTCTGGCCCAAATCCCAGTCCAGTCGCAGGGCGTTGAAGTAGATCGAGCGGGAACCGTCGAGCGGGCTACCGTCCATGACCACAAACCCTTCGCCGAGAATGATGTTCTGCCTCCCAATAGTAGCGGTCAGCGGTAGATCGCCCGGCTGAATCAGTTTGATAGAGAGCTGATCGATAAAGATCTCATTCCAGGTGAAGTCATAGTAGCTCGGTTGCACGTAGTATCGAAACTCATTGGCCAGTTGCATCTTGAAGTGGAATACATCTGAAGGTTTCCACGTTGCGCCCAGTTGAGTTCGGTGGCGCGTGAAGGCATGTTCTTTGAGATGTGGCGGGTGCTCTTCTTCGACACCTCTGTGAATGCCTAGTGAAATGGCATTGTCCCAGGTGACCAGCCTGACGCGCTCCGTGATATGGACGTCGAGTTTCTCAGTGATCTCCCCTGCTATCGTCTGACCTGAAAGCGTGAGGATTACCAGTCCCGCTATGGCCCACACCGCTGTCTTCATGAGGGAACCTTTACGTGAGAGGTGTGAGGTGGTGACGGCACGAGCAGGCTGACCAATGGTGCGACCGCCAGCGAGACCAACATTCCTATTGTGCCGGCTTGCGGGGAAGGCGTTCCGGTGGCAAACAAGATCAAACAGCACCCCAGCCCACACAGCGACGACGCCAGTGCACCGGCTTTATTTGCTCGTTTCCAGAACAGCCCCCAGATAAACGGGCCGAGAAAGGCTGATCCGATCGCACCCCATGAAATGGCGAGGATACTTACGATTGTCGACGGTCTACAATAGGCGAGAAGCACCGAGAGGATAACGATGGCCGCGCTGGAGACTCGCATCCAGGTAGTCAGCGTACTATCTGAAGCACGCCTGTTAACAAAGCCGGCGTAGAAATCTTTCGAGATGGTCGAGCTGGCAATCAAGACCAGCGCCGCCAGGGTCGACATCGACGCCGATACGACCAGCAGGAGAATCAGGATCGACAGGCTTTCCGGAATGACACGGGTCAACAGCTCCGGCATGAGGGCGTCGAAAATCGGTTGCCCGTCCTTGAAGGCCAGCGGCGCGGTCTCGGGGTTGAGGAAGAAGCGGGTTGTCGCGCCGGTGAAATAGCCGATCCCGGTGATGATAACAGCAAACACACTGGAGGCTATCATGCCAATACGAATCGCCCGCTTGTCACGGATCGCATAGAATTTCTGCACCAGCTGAGGCATGGCCAGCGGAGCCACACTGGTCAGAAAGACGAGGCTCACCAGAGGCCACCAGCCGGGCGGCCCGACCGCCGAGGTAAGCTTCGGGTCGATCTCGTGCATGACCTCGGTAATATTGGCGATTCCGCCGCCTTCGTTGAGCACACTTCCCAGCAGGACTGTTACGCCGACCAGCATGATCATGCCAAAGATGACGTCAATCATCGTGATCGACTTATACCCGCCGAGGACGAGGTAGACGGCCGTGAATGCGCCCATCAGTACAAGCGCCAGCACGTAGTCAATCCCGAAGGTTGACCGGAAAAGATACGAGAGCCCCATGAAGACGGCCCCCGTATATGGAATGAAGAACACAAAAATACAAATCGACGCGATCAATTTCATCAGTGGCGAGTCATAGCGTTTGTCGAAAAACTCGGCCATAGTGTGGACGCCGTAGTCGGTTGACATCTTCTTGATCCGACCACCCAACAACCACCAGGCGGCCAGGACGCCCAGCAGGGTGTTGCCCAGCGCGATCCAGAGAGCGGAATAGCCGAAGCCCCAGCCGATTTTCCCGGCGAAACCGATGAAAAGCACGGCGGAGAAATAGGCGGTGCCGTAGGTGAAGGCGGTCATCCAGGGGCCGACTTTGCCCCCACCCAGGAAGAAGTCGGAAAAGGAGCGTGTTTTGCGAAAACCGGAAATGCCTATCGCTATAATCATCAGCGCGTAGGCGGCAAGGACGGCGATCTTAAGCGGCATTCGTTGAACCCTCTTGTGCTGTCTGCATCTGAAAGGGGAAAGTACACAACTTGGTCGATGATTTCAATCAGAAGATCGAGTCCAGCCAAGGTGTTTGCCCCGAGCCTGCATGGAGTTGGAGAATCCGGTCCGTGCAGATATATTATAGTCTGAAGTAACTATACCATAGGCGTAACTGGAAGAGCTGTATGCCTGCGACCGGCACCATATTCGATATCAAGCGGTTCGCCATCCACGATGGGCCCGGGATCCGGACGACCGTGTTCCTCAAGGGCTGTCCGCTCTCCTGTGCCTGGTGCCACAATCCCGAGAGCCGGCTGCCCGAGCCCG